>JAEYPG010000652.1 GCA_023410975.1 Pseudomonadota bacterium | reverse complement strand
CCATCGAGACGCGGCTACCCGATGCGCCGGGCGAGATCGTCGGCGTGCGCTTCTCGTCGCGGCCCGAGCGCATGCTCGCCAGCGAGGCGGTGATGCTGCACCACCCGGTGCTCAAGAAGCTCTGGCGCGCGCGCCATGCCGAGGCGCGGCTGCTGAGCTGGGAAACGCAGGCCGTGCTCACCGACTGGCGCCCGGACCCGCACGCGCCGCCGCAGCGGCGCAGCGCCCAGGCCGAGCCGGAGCCGCTGGAGCGCGGGCCGATCATCCTGTGCCTGGATACCTCGGGCTCCATGCGCGGCGCGCCGGAGAACATCGCCAAGGCCGTGGCCATCGCCGCGCTGCGCGCCGCCCACGAGCAGCGCCGCGCCTGCAAGCTCATCGCCTTCGGCGGCCCGGACGAGGTGCTGGAGCGCGACCTGGGCGCCGATGCCGCCGGGCTGCGTGCGCTGCTGGAGCTCATGGGCCAGAGTTTCGACGGCGGCACCGACATCCAGACGCCCATCGAGCTCGCCATCGAGCGCGTGCACGAGGCGCGCTGGCACCAGGCCGACGTGCTGCTGGTGAGCGACGGCGAATTCGGCTGCGTGCCGCAAACACTGCAGCGGCTGGACGAAGCGCAGCGCCGCTTCGGGCTGCGCGTGCAGGGTGTGCTGGTGGGTGACCGCGAGACGATGGGCCTGCTGGAGGTCTGCGACGACATCCACTGGGTGCGCGATTGGCGCCGCTACGCTGATGCGGCCGAGGGCGGCGACGGCCGCGGCTTCTCGCCCGTGCACAGCAAGAGCCTCACGGCGCTGTACTTTCCCAACGCCCTGTCGCAGCGCGCGGCACGGCATGCCCCCTCCGCAGGAAACAACGAATGAGCTACGCCGACGACGCCCTGTCCCTGGTGCAGGCCCTGGCCGACCTGGGCCCGCTGCCGCGCGTGCGCGCGCTGCACCTGCCGCCGCCGCCAGCCCCGGACGCTCTGCGCGGCGAATTCGCGGCGCTGGAACTGGAGGACGGCACGCTGGGCCTGTCCTACGTGCTGCTGGGCGACACCTGGGCGCGGCTGCATGGCCAGGTGGACCGCGCCGCGCTGGCCGGCGGCGACGCCCTGGCCCTGGCACGCTGCTACGCCGAGGCGGACCCGATCCGGCGCACGCTGGGCTTCGCCGCGCTCAACGCGCTCACGCGCTGGCTCTTCGACCGCGCCGGCTTCGCGCCCCCGGCCAGC
Source organism: Pseudomonadota bacterium (assembly GCA_023410975.1). GTDB lineage: Bacteria > Pseudomonadota > Gammaproteobacteria > Burkholderiales > Burkholderiaceae_C > Azohydromonas. The sequence goes on along the minus strand of JAEYPG010000652.1, from coordinate 4,846 downwards.
GGCGATTCGCTGGGCGCGCTGGATCCGCAGCCCGGCGAGACGGTGGGCATGGTCGGCTACTTCACGCCGCTGATCCCACGCATCACGGCCCGCGGCGCGCGCGTGCTGGTGGTCGAGCTGCGCGCCGACCTGGCGGGCGAGCGCGACGGCGTGCGCGTCACGCTGGACCCGGCCGAGCTGGCCGGTTGCGCCAAGGTGCTGTGCACCGGCACGCTACTGCTCAACGACACGCTGGACGCGACGCTGGCGCATTGCCGCAATGCGCGGGCGCTGGCGATGGTGGGGCCCAGCGTCGGCTGCCCGCCCGATCCGTTGTTCGCGCGGGGCCTTACGCTGCTGGGCGGCAGCTGGGTCAGCGACAGCGCCGCCTACGTGCAGGCGTTGCGCGAGGGGACCTCCACCGGCGACTGCGCCCGCAAGTTTTCGCTGGCGCCGCAGGACTACCCGGGCTGGCCAGCGCTGCTGGCGCGCGCGGCGCGGCAGCTGACGCCCCGGCATTACGCCTGACGGCGCGGACGCCAGTGGCGCAGCGGACGCGGCGCGTGCGACATCAGGCCAGAGACCGCCAGCACCAGCCAGAACAGCAGTGGCGCCACGGCCGGGTCCAGCGCCATCCAGGCCACCGCCGCCAGCTTCACCAACACCACCACACCGGCGAGCTCGCCCAGGCGGATGCGAGTGTCTGCCAGCTCGGCCACGAACAGCGCCAGCCCGGTGAACAGCGTCACGGCCGCGCCGCTGCGCAGCTGCAGCGGCGCGCCCAGCAGCGCCGCCCCCAGCAGCACCAGGCCGGCGATGTGCGCACAGCGCAGCACGATGGCGATCCACCGCCGCCAGGCGGGAGGTTTGGGAGCAGGGACGCGGGTCATGGCCCGCGATTGTGACCGTGCCGCCATGAGAGGCCGCGCCACGTCGGAAGCCGATTTGCCTCCCGGCTGATCAATTGCCGGAAATTCGTGAAACAATGGGGCATTCGTTGAATGTCCTCTCAAGCGGCTTGTACCCAAGGCAGCCGGCCGGGACGGTGTTGAAAGCCGAAGACTTGCGGACGTGAATTCAAGCCTTGTGTCTGAATCGGCATCGCGTTCTGTATCGTGAGATTGACATCGCTTCGCTAGGCTGGCCATCAATTGCAGGCCAGCGCCTCGGACAGTGTGCGATCAATAACGGGAATTCATGTTACGGAAACATTCCTCGCCCCTTGGCGGTATGCTTCAAAGCATCGTGTCCGTACCGGACGGGTGCGTCGCACCGGTTCATCGGCCTGTTTGCAGGCACGATGGGGCACGATGAAGGGGTTTGCGAATGTCTTTACCCCGGGTAGTCTTGCCAAGGGCGAGATTGCAGTGCGATAACCATAAAAACTAACAAGGAACCTCCATAACCCTGCAAGGCTTACCGTGGCGCTGGCAGGGTTTAGGGCGGATCGTCTTTTATCTTGAGCGAGAGATATGGCAGCAGTAGAGCAAACAGGCTGGGTCAAGCCACAGCGGGCGCCCACGTACGAAGAAATCATGGTGCGCATTGGCGAGTTGCGTACTGAATTGCAAGAGTTGGAACGCCAGGCCAGCGACATGCGCGAAGCCGCCAGGCTTGAAGCCCTGGTGAAGATCCGCAACATCATGCGGGCGCAGCAGCTCACCATCGAGGACATCCTGCCGGAACTGCGCCGCCCAGTGCGCATCGACCGTGATTGAGGCCACGTCCTAGCCCCCGGTCCAAGCCCGCCGCCCGCGGGCTTTTTCCATTTGCACACGGCGAGCGAGGATCCCACCCGGCATAAAAGAAGCGGACTGCCGAAGAGTCGCCCTCTGAAAATGGCCGGGCTTGCCCGTATCCGGTCCACCGGTGGACCGGCATGTTGCTCGCTTCTAACGTTTGGCGTGTGGGCATGGCCCAGGATATGGATCTCGCAGTCGGCGGCCTTTATTGGGTACGCATCTGGAGCGTGACACCGAAGCAACCTTGGTACAGCGGGGCACCACCGGTGGCCGGCTTTTATAGACAGACCGTGCGTGAAATCGTTCACTTGAGTATTGCCGCTGCAAATTGGCACAGCCCACGTCGCGCTGCCCAGCAGCGGCGCAGCGACCAGGTCGGGTTCGTACTGAACAATGGCCTTGGGCGGCAAATCCGGTGTCACCTTGCATCCTGGGCGGCGGTGCTTAGTGATCCGGTGAATCTTGAAGTGCCGTGTGCAGCGCCTTGGCCGTGAGCATTTACCTGCTTGCAGCCGCCGGGCTGCAGGCCCTGCATTTCCGGTCGGGGCAAACCAGTTGCGTTTTTGCCCAAGAGCAATTCACCGGCGCGGCCAGCATGCCCGTGGCGGCACACACACGGTGTGCGCCGAGCAGTTTGTGAACCGGGTTTGCACCTTGCCTTGCTATTTCCTGGCGGACTGGATGTGCGTGTCTCGCCGGAGTCAAGGCCTTCGATACCCTGATCGACTTCGACGCCGCGCTGTGCGACCCGGATTAGCCGCGACGCACGCGACCGCTCCGCGACAGCGCCGACACGCTGCCCTCCACCGCTGCCGGCTACGAGGCCATGGCGGGTACGACCGGCCTGTCGCTGTTCCGGCCCTGAGGGCGCGCTGCAAAATTTCCGCGGCGGACGCTTCGCAATCCCCTGTTACGATGGACCGATGATTTTCGCTTCCCGCCTTTCGCGACGCCGTACCGCGGACCGACGCCGGTCCCGCAAGCCGTGCCGCGTTCGTGCGAAGCGTGGGGTGAGGTCCGAAGCAGCGGACCGCTAGCAGTCCCCCCAAGCAGTTCCCCGACCAGGCCACGGCTCACCCCCGTGGCCTTTTTCTTTGTCCCGTCCGACCTGAAGGAAACGCCCGTGCAAGCCCAAACCTCCCTGTCCACCGCCAGCCTGATGCCGGTAGCGCCTCGTCCCGAAACGCTCTTCGTTCGCGGCGAAGGCGCTTTCCTGTTTGACAGCGAGGGCCGCCGCTACCTGGACTGGGTGCAAGGTTGGGCGGTCAACGGCCTGGGCCATTCGCCCGCGCCGGTGGTGCGGGCTCTGGCCGAGCAGGCGGCCATGCTGATCAACCCCAGCCCGGCCTTCTTCAACCCGCGCACCATCGAGCTGGCCGATCTGCTCACCGTGCACAGCTGCTTCGACCACGTGTTCTTCGCCAGCTCCGGCGCCGAGGCCAACGAAGGCGCGATCAAGCTGGCACGCAAGTGGGGCCAGCTGCACAAGCAGGGCGCCTTCGAGATCATCACCTTCGCCGATGCCTTCCATGGCCGCACGCTGGCCACCATGTCGGCCAGCGGCAAGCCCGGCTGGGACCGGCTCTTCGCGCCGCAGGTCGAGGGCTTCCCCAAGGCCCGCTACAACGACATCGACTCCGTGCGCGCTCTGGTCAACGAGCGCACCGTGGCCGTGATGCTGGAACCGGTGCTGGGCGAGGCCGGCGTGTTCCCTGCCACCACGGCCTTCATGCGGGCGCTGCGCGCGCTGTGCGACGAGGCCGGGCTGCTGCTGATCGTGGACGAGGTGCAGACCGGGTGCGGCCGCACCGGGCCGCTGTTCGCCTACCAGCGCCACGGCATCGAGCCCGACATCATGACCCTGGGCAAGGGCCTGGGCGGCGGCGTGCCGCTGTCGGCACTGCTGGCCAAGCGCGCGGTCTCGTGCTTTGCGCCGGGCGACCAGGGCGGTACCTACTGCGGCAATCCCCTGGCCTGCGCCGCCGGCAAGGCGGTGCTGCAGACGCTGCTGGCGCCGGGCTTCCTGGAAGCCAGCCAGGATGCCGGCGAGCGGCTGGCGCAGGCGCTGCGGGCGCTGTCAGCCGAGCTGGGCCTGGGCGCGGTACGCGGCCACGGGCTGCTGCTGGCGCTGGAGCTGGGCGATCTGCCGTCGGCGCGGGTGGTGGCGCTGGCGCGCGAGCGGGGCCTGCTGATCAACGGCCCGCGCCCGCACTGCCTGCGCTTCATGCCGGCGCTCAACACGACGGCCGAGGAAATCCAGCTGGGGTTGGAGCTGCTGCGGCAAGTGCTGGAGGAGGGGAGGGCAGAGCGCTGAGCGGCGGTCCAGGCTGTCAGACCGGCTGGCCCGCTTCCCCCTCCACCAGCCCCCGCAGCGCCTCCACCCCGATCGGCGGCTGCGGGCGCCACGGCACGACGCAGGTGCGCTGCGCCAGGCCGCCGGCCACGCGGCGCACCTGCGCCAGCTCGCCGGCAACGCGTGCGCGCAGCACCGGCGAGGTGGTGCCCGACGCGGCCAGGCTGCGGTTGACGATCCACGCGAAGGGCTCGATGCGGGCGCGCCGCAGATCCTCCTGCAGCGCCGCCGCCTCCGACACCGGCGTGGTCTCCGGCAGCGTGACCAGTACCACGCGGGTGTAGTCCGGGTCCTGCAGCTGCATCAGCGGCGTCACCACGCGCGCCGTGCCGCTACCCTCGAAGTCGCGCAGCATCTGCCGGTGGTACGCCCCCGTGGCGTCCATCAGCAGCAGCGTGTGGCCGGTGGGCGCCGTGTCCAGGATCACGAAGGCGCTGCGCGCCTCGGACACGATGCGCGAGAAAGCGTGGAACACCGCCACCTCCTCGGTGCAGGGCGAGCGCAAGTCCTCCAGCAGCAGTGCGCGCGCTGCGTCGTCCATGCCCCGGCCCTTGGAGGCCATCACCTTGTCGACGTAGCGCTGCGTCTCGGCCTGCGGGTCGATGCGGTCCACGCGCAGGCCCTCCACTTCGCCGTCCAGCGGCGCGGCCAGGTGCGCAGCCGGGTCGGTGGTGGAGAGGTGCACCGTCTTGCCCACGCCGCCCTTGCCCATGACCATCACCAGCGCATGCGGCTGGCGCGCCAGCTCATCCACCAGCGCGTCCAGCGGCTG
>JAEYPG010000646.1 GCA_023410975.1 Pseudomonadota bacterium | reverse complement strand
GTGCCGGCCAGCGGGCCGCGACGTTCGCACAGGGCGCGGTAGCGCTGCACGGCCTCGTCCTGCAGCAACGCGGCGCCGCGCTCCAGGTGCTGCAGCGCGGACAGGCCCGACAGCGCTTCGAGCAGGGCGCGCGTTTCGGCATCGTCCGCCGGCGCCCGCGCGAGCAGGGACTCCAGCGCCGGCCGCAGCGCGGACCACTCGCCCGCCATGGCATGGCGGTGCAGCGGCGCCAGCGCTTCCTGCACCTCCACGGGCGCCTGGTGGCGCAGCTTGCCGGGATGCGCGACGGCGTTGACGGCGGCGCGAACCGCCCGTGCGTCGGTCAGGGCTTGGGCCGACAGCCGGACGTGTTCGTCCACCACGGGTTCGCGCGCCCGCAGCACGAGGGCCTGGAAGCTCGGATCGCCGCCTTCGGGCTGCAGGGATTCGCGGACCAGCGTCTCCAGCGACCCGGTGAAGAGCGTGTCCACGCCGGCTGGCACGGGCATGTGGTGCTCGGCCGCGCCGCGCGCCGCCTCCAGCGCGAAGGCCAGCGCCGTTTCGACACCGGCGGCTCGGGCCGCTTCGGTATCCGCGGGCAAGGCGGGCATGCGGTAGCGGCGCGGCGCCCGGCGCAAGGCGGCTTGCAGCAGCGCAGGCAGGCAGTGGCCGGGCGGCGTCTCGGCGGACCCGGCCTCACGGGTTGAGGATAGTGGCGCGGGAGAGGGTGCGGGGGAAAGCAAGTGGAGTCCGTGGGAAGTGGTGGCCACGCGCATGGTGCAGCCAGTGCGGTTGCGTCTTGGTTCATCATCCCGGGCTCGGCCCCGATGCCGTCCGGGGAGAACCGCGGCTTGTCCTGGGCAAGGCCAAGCGGGGCAAGCCGCATTCCGCGCCTGCATCGACGGCGTGAGGCGCGCGATGCCCAGGCCGCGGTCCCGGCCCCCTCGAAGCCCAGCCGCCGTCGGCGCGGATCGTCATCTCGCAAGGCGAGTGCATGGTGGAGCCGAGCTTGGCGAAAGCGTCAGGAGTCTGCACGTCCTCGTGCGCATAGGGCATGTCCACGGAAGCCACCTTGCGGTGCTTGCCCGGCAGCGTCACGGCCTTGAGGCGCCTTGCGCAGCGTGATGGCGATCTCGCCGCCCTGCACTCTCGGGTTTGCATCAGGGCTGGCGCCCTCGGCGGCCGTCCGGCACCGGCCCGACCGGGATGAAGGGCGGTACGGGGTTTGCCAAGGGCTTGCCTTTGCGCCCCCGCTCCCGGCCGGGATGCCACGCGTGCGGCGCCACGGAAACCTATTCCACGGGGCTGTAGATGCACCAGACGATCCCAGCAGCGAAAGACGATGGACCCGCCGTGGACAGCGCCTTCTTCCAGCGCATGGATGCCCTGCACCGCGCCGCCGGCAGCGGGATGGACAGCCTGGGCCTGGGTCCGCAGACCGCCCCCAGCCGGGTGCTGCACGAGGCGGCCGGCGTGCGGCTGCGGCGCTACGAGGGCGGTGGCGACGGGCCGGCGCTGCTGATCGTCCCGTCGCCGATCAAGGCGCACTGGATCTGGGACCTGGCGCCGGAGTGCAGCGTGGTACGCGCGGCCCTGGCGCGGGGCTGCCAGGTGCACCTGCTGGAGTGGCAGTCGGTGCCGGCGTCCTGGGGGCTGGACGAGCACGTGGCGGCGGTAGCGCGCGCTGCCGCGCAGGTGCGCGGCCTCGCCGGGCACCGCCCGCACCTGCTCGGCCACTCGCTGGGCGGGACCCTGGCGGCGCTGTGCGCGGCGTGCCATGCGCAGGACGCGGCCTCGCTGGTGCTGGTGGAGGCGCCGCTGTGTTTCGGCAGCGCCACCGGCGCGCTGGCGAACCTGGTGAACGCGCTGCCACCCGGCTTCGCCCAACGCTTCGACCACGTGCCGGGCAGCCTGCTGGGCCTGGCGGCCAGCAGGGCTTCGCCCGAGGAGTTCTCCACCGGCGTGCGGCTGGACGCGCTGGCCTCGGCGCTGCACGGGCCGCGCGCGTGGCGGCGGCACTGGCTGGCGGTGCGCTGGACGCTGGAGGAGCGGCCCCTGTCGGGCCGGCTGGTGGCGCAGGTGATGGATGCGCTGTACCGCGAAGACCGATTCATGCGCGGCACGCTGAGCCTGGACGGCCAGCGCGTCGCGCCGCGCGACGTGGCGGTGCCGGTGGCGGCGATCGTCGATCCGCGCAGCCAGGTCGTGCCGGCGGCGTCGGTGGCCGGCTTCGTGGAGGCCGCCGCGAGCCCGGCCACGCTGCTGCTGCAGTACCGCGGTGACGTGGGCGTGGCGCTGCAGCACCTGGGGGCGCTCATCGGCGACAGCGCGCACCGGGAGCTGTGGCCCCGGGCACTCGACTGGTTGCAGGAACTGGATCGCGGCCGCCTGGGGGATGGGGCACAGGCCGGCGCCGCTGCAGCGCCGCTGGCCTGAAATCCGCGCCCCCGCAGCGCGGGCGGCGCCCCGCTTGCTGGAGCCCACACGGCACGGGCCCGATGGCGCCCGCATCCCAAGACACGGCGGCCGCGCGTCGCCCACGGAGTGCGACATGAATGCAACGGCAAGCCTGCTCCGCACCGGACTGGCAGTCCTGGCCCTGGGTGCGGCGGCCTTCGCGCACGCGCAGGCCGGCGGCACGCCCTCGGGCAGCGGCGACAACCCCAGCGGCAACAGCACGCCCACCGGCCCGGGCGGCAAC
>JAEYPG010000638.1 GCA_023410975.1 Pseudomonadota bacterium | reverse complement strand
CCGCTGCCGTCGCGGAACACCATCGCGTCGATGCGCAGCGCAGCGGGCGGGCGCGAGTTGTCCACCGTCACGCGCACGGCGGGCGAGGTGCTGCTGAGCCCATGGACGTCGGTGGCCCGCGCGGTGATCTCGTGCACGCCGTCGGACGCCTGGCGGCTGTCCCAGTACAGCACGTAGGGCGGAGAAGTCAGCAGCTCCCCGGCCGGCGCGCCGTCCACGTGGAACTGCACGCCGGTAATGCGCGACGACGACGCCACCGTGGCGCCCAGCGCCGTGACCGCGGACACGGCGGCGCCGGCCTCGGGACTGGTGAGCCGCACCTGCGGCGCCACGGTCCCGCCGTTGGCCACCCTCACCCGGGCCACGGCCGAAGTGCCGGTGCGGCCCGACGCCGGATCGGTGGTTTGCACCGCCAGCCAATGCATGCCGTCGGGCACGGTGCTGGTGTTCCAGGCCAGGGTGAAGGGCACGGCCACGCGCCGGCCCAGCGGCTGGCCGTCGAGCAGGAACTGCACGCTGTCGCCGGCGACGCTGCCGGCCCGGAGGCTCACCGTGCCGGTGACCCGGCTCAGGTCCGCGGGCGAGAGCAGCGTGACGGCCGGGGGCGGCGGCAGCCTGGGCACGACCCGCCTGAGCTCCGTGACGGTGTTGCCGCTGATGCGCACGAGCACGTCGGTTTCGTTGTTGCTCTCGTCGCTCTCGGCCAGGAAGTCGTCCGGGTCCACCACGGCGCGCAGCCAGTAGGTAGCGTCGGGCACGCCGGCCAGGGAGATGGACTGGCCTGGATCGCTGCGGTCGTACTCGTCCACGGCGCCGATGTTCAGGCCCTGCAGCGAGCTCGGGTCGGCGCACGAGCCCAGGTTGCCGAGGTCGCCGGCATTGGGCAGGTCGGGGGCGTAAAGGAAGGAGTCGTGGATGCAGAAGCCGTTCTTGGCGCTGACGGCCACGGGCCGTCCCGGGCGGCCGTCGCTGCCCACGGCGTAGAGACCGAAGCGGGCAAAGGGAAAGTGGAAGTGCCCGTGGGCCTCGTGAAAGATGAAGCCCCCGGCGACGCTGACGCGGCGCTGCAGCGTCCACCGGCCGGCCTCGAAGGCATAGGCGTACTGCGTGCCCAAGTAGGCGCCGGACGAGGCGTTGTACGCGGGCTGGATCACCAGCGGGCCGGGACCGCCGTTGAAGGTGTTGTGGGTGTACTGGAACACCCGATCGGCACCCGTGCCCACGACCGACATGCGGCCCGGCGGGATGATCACGCTGAGGTCGGGATAGCGCAGCGTCGCCGCCTGCGGGGCAGCGTGTGCCGGCGGCGAGGCTCCTGCCGACAGCACCAGCAGCAGTGCGCCCAGCAGGGCAGCGGCCAGGCCGCGCAGGCGCAGGACGATGTGGGCCACAAGCAAGTGCTTCATCTCGGCCTCCCCCGGCAGAGGGCCGATGCTGCGCCGATGTGCCGCGCTCGGGAACGATGAATACATCGCCAGACAGGGTTTGAAAGTTGCTCCGCGCAAGCACCTGCCTTGGCGCTGCCCCTGTCGCCACGCCGCGCGCAGGCGCCGCGGGTACTTCGCAGCCGCGCTGGGCCGGAGCCCGGCACGGGCCGGTCTAGAGTCGCGCTTTTCACTTCAATGCGCGGCCCGGCACACCGGTCGCGCTATCCACCGATGGGTCTGCTAGAAGCCGGCCGTGCCTGGGCGCGGCGCATCAAGCGCGATGCGATGACGCTGTGGTTCGCCAGGAACCATCCCCGCACGCCTTGGCATGCCAAGGCACTGGGCATCTTCGTCGTGGCCTACGCCCTCAGCCCGATCGACCTGATCCCGGACTTCATCCCGGTGCTGGGCTATCTGGACGACGTGATCCTGCTGCCGGTGCTGATCTGGCTCACCGTGCGGCTGCTGCCGGCGGACGTGCTGGCCGAGTGCCGCGCCCAGGCCGAGGCGTGGATGAAGGAGTCGCGCTCCAAACCGCGCAGCCGCGCCGGGGCGGTGGCGATCGTCGTGCTGTGGCTGGCGGCAGGCCTCGCGTTCGCCTGGTGGATCGCCCAACGGCTGTCCGCCTGAGCGGCGCAGGAACGCACCGCCGGCTCAGCCCAGTGCGTCAAGCGCCGCAGCCAGGCGCCGGACGCCCTGGTCGATCTGCTCCGGCTCCAGCAAGGCATAGCCCATGACCAGTCCGGCAGGCCGGGCGGCGGTTGGTGCGTCGGCCTGCGGCAGGTAGAAGCGGCTGATCGGATAGACCTGCACCCGCTGGCGCCGTGCCGCCTCGGCCAGCGCCGGCTCGCGCTCGCGGGGCAGGCCGGGAATCCAGGCCACCAGGTGCAGCCCGCTGGCTGCGCCCTGCACCATCACCCGCGCGCCCAGATGCCGCTCAAGCGCCTCCAGCAGCGCGCCGCGCCGCGCGTGCTGCAGCCGACGGATCCGGCGCACGTGCCGGTCGTAGCTGCCGTCCTCCAGCAGCAGCGCCAGGGTTCGCTGGGTGCCCGTGGCCACGTGCCGGTCCGCCAGGCGCTTGGCCGCCGCGAAGGTGGCGACGAGGTGCCGCGGCAGCACCATGTAGCCCAGCCTCAGTTGCGCCGACAACGTCTTCGAGAAGGTGCCGACGTGGATCACGCGGCCCTGCCCGTCCAGCGACTGCAGCGTCGCCTCGGGACGCACCGCGTAGCGGTACTCGCTGTCGTAGTCGTCCTCGATGACCCAGGCCCCGCTGCCGGCCGCCCAGTCCAGCAGCTCACGGCGGCGGCCCAGGGTCATGAACGCGCCCAGCGGGAACTGGTGCGTGGGCGTCACGTAGGCCAGCTGCGCACGCGGCACGCCTGCCAGCAGCTCGGTGCGCAAGCCTTGGGGGTCGATGCCGATGCCATGCAGGCGGGCGCCCGTGGCCTCGAAGACATGGTGTGCCATGCGGTAGCCGGGGTTTTCGACCACCACCGTGTCGCCGGCATCCAGGAGCAGCCGCGCGCACAGGTCCAGCGCCTGCTGCGAGCCGTTGACGATCACCAGCTGCTCCACATCGCAGGACAGGCCGCGCGTGCGGCTGAGGTACGCCTGCAGCGCCTGGCGCAGCTCCGCGGCGCCGCGCGGATCGTCGTAGGCCAGCCGGCCGGGGCGCTGCCGCTCCACGCGCCGCAGCGCCTTGAGCCACGGCAGGGTCGGGAAGTCCCGGCCGGCCAGCGGGCCGTAGAGGAAGTCGGTCACGCCGGGCGCCACGGCGGCGTCCGGGCGCAAATCGAGCGCCGACAACCGCTTGCCCACGCTCGACAGCCGAGCCCCCTGCGGCGCCTGGCCCGGCAGCGGCCCGCGCGCGCCGGGCGTCTCTACGGCTGGGCTTGGCACTGCCGCGGCGGCCGCAACCCGGCTGGGAGCGCCGGGCCGCGTGTCGATGAAGCCCTCGGCGGCCAGTTGCTCGTACACCGCCGATACCGTGGTCCGCGACAGCCCCCGCTCGGCGGCGCAGGCCCGCGTGGACGGCAACGCGGTCCCCGGACCGTAAGTGCCGTCGGCCATCCGGGCCCTGATCTCCTCGTACAGCGCGCGCCCGCGGCCGCGATGTCCAGTCTCGTCTTTCACCATGGGCGCCAACTGGTCCAGTGAAATGCTTCAAAACTGGATATTTTCATCAAGCCAGGACAACAGCACAGTTAAGGACCTGACCGTCGGCGCCGCCGACGCCTTGCCTGCCGGACCTGCCATGTACCTGCCTTCGCTGTTTGCCGAATCACGGCCTGAGGAACTGCACCGCCTCGTTCGCGAGCACCCGCTCGGGATGCTGGTGACCCACACCCCTGGCGGCCTGGACGCCAACCACCTGCCGTTCCTGCTGGACGCGCACCGAGGCACCTGCGGCACACTGCTGGCCCACGTGGCGCGCGCCAATCCGTTGTGGCGGGAGGTCGGCGAGGATGCGCCGGTGCTGGTGGTCTTCCGGGGCGCGCAGGGCTACATCTCGCCCAGCTGGTATCCGGGCAAGCAGGAGACGCACCGCTACGTGCCGACGTGGAACTACGAGGCCGTGCACGCCCATGGCCGCCTCCACGTGCACGACGACGAGACCTTCGTCCGCGGCGTGCTGGCCCGGCTGACGCGCCGGCATGAAGCGGGCGAGGCCTGTCCCTGGAAGATGGGCGACGCACCCGCGGACTTCCTGGCGGACGAGCTGAGGAAGGTCGTCGGCATCGAGATCGAGCTGACGCGCCTGGAGGGCAAACGCAAACTCAGCCAGAACCGCGAGGCCCGCGACTTCGAGGGCGCCGTCCACGCGCTGCAAGAGCGGGGACACGAGGACTTGGCCTTGGCGATGCGGCAAGCCGCCGGGTGATGCGGTCCACGGGGGCGTGGACCGGCATCGGCTCACACCCAGGGCAGCGC
>JAEYPG010000630.1 GCA_023410975.1 Pseudomonadota bacterium | reverse complement strand
CTGGTCCATGGTGATCAATCCTCAATTCCCTGCTGCACAAAAAAGCAGCAGGGTAGGTGTTCACCTGGCTCAGTTTTCGGTCGGCACGACCATCAAAAGTGGCTCAGTTTTCGGTCGGCGCCAACAGGTCGATCTCCAGGACGGCGACATCGATCTCGCCACCGCTGTCGATGCCGTCGCGCCACACGCTCTTGCCCTCGCGGTACAGCAGCATGGACAGCCCGGTGGAGACGGCAAGGTTGTCCGCGTCGGTGTGCAGCTCGATCTCGATGCGGTCGGGAAAGTGCCGGCTGGGCTCGTCAAGGAGCACGTGCCGGCTCGTCACCAGGTACAGCCGGCCATCGCGCTCGAAGAAGAAGCCGCTGGCCCCGGTCAGCGCTCGCTGCCCGTCGAAGGTGCTGATGCGGGCCGCCGAGAGCAGGATGGGTTCGGGCGGTTTCGTGGTGCCGTGGGTCATGGACGCGCTCCTCGTGGGCGGCGGCAACAGCCGTTGTGGCAGAGGCCGGATGCTTCAAGCGCTGCAGGTGCAACGTCCCCTGCGTGAGCTCGAATGCCTTCGCTGCTTCAGCTGATGTCGTAGTGCGCGCGCAACCGGTCCACGATGACCCGAAACTCTTCCTGGCACTGCGGCCAGAAGACGAAGCCAGAGCGGAATCCGCTGATGTTCCAGTTGCGCCCTCGCCCGTCACGCTCATGGAGCCAAGGCGATCCGACGCACAGATCAAAGGCGGCGTCTTGCTCCAGGGCCGCCCGCAGGATCGGCACCAGGCGCAGCCGCTGCTCGACCTCCGTGCGCAGCGCCTGGGCGGGGAGTTGGGGCTTGGTCATCGCTTGCCTTACGCGCGGCGTCGGGGGAGGGACTCGAAATGCCGGCAGATGTTTTCGCCGGTGATCGTCAGGCGCAGCGTGCCGCCCCTCCATTCCAGCCAGTCCAGCGCCAGATAGTCATCGATGTAGCCGGCGGGAATGTCACAAGCGAGTCGGCGCTTGAGCAGGCTTGCCGTCAGTTGCAGGCCATCGCGCAACGCCTCTCGGCGCGACGGAGGTCGTTCATGGGAATTCGTCGTCATGGTTGGTGCTCCTGAAGCGTTGAGGTGCCACAGCGGCTTGCCAGCAGCCTGGCGTAGGCCACGGCATCGCACAGGCGCTCGTACCGATAGTTCTGGAAGGTGTAGATGCCGGCGTCGAAGCCGATGTCCCAGGTGTCCATCAGCTTGCGGTCCTCACTGGACGGCATGGTCGGTGGTTCATCGGCAAGCAGGCTGCGTTCCCGGACCGCTTCGCCACGAGGCTCAACCCGGTCCAACTTCGCGTAGGCCACGGCATCGGCGAGCCGGTCATAGCGGTAGCCCCGGTACTCGTAGCGCCAACCGATGCGGCGGATGCCGAGCTCCTTTCTGAGCTGATCCTCCTGCGATGCCAGGTGCGCGCCGTGCAGGTCCGTGGCACCGGGGGCTTCCAGCGGTGCCGGGCCAGATTGCAGCGGCGCCGATGCGGCATGCGTTTGCGCTGGGTGCCGACTCTCACCGGCCGGACCGCTCATGGCGGTCAGACAAGGGGCATGGGTGCTGCCCCGCGGTGATGGACAGCCCCTGCCGTTCGACAGGGCCGCCGCCTCGGCCGTTGACGGCATGCCGTGTGGGCCACGCAGCCGCTGGACAATGGCGCGCAGTTGCGCGTCGATCCGCGTGGTCCCCGCCCTGCTGCGTTCATGGTCCTCCAGGTCCCACTCATGCCCCTGCTGGTCACGGTCATGCGTTGTGGACGACGTCAGGCCCTGTACGAGACCAAGCCGCTTGTGCTTGGCCGTGAAATTGCGCAGGCCTGGCAGCCACCGCAGCGAGCGCCCTGCCATGGTCTTGAGCAGATCCGCGCTGAGTTTTTCCTGGCGCTGGCGCGCAAACTCCGGGCCCTGTTGAAAATACCCTTCAAAACCCCTTTGCCAGGCGTCGTGCCAACGCGACCAGGCGCCAAGCGACTCGCCCGAGGCCTGGGGCATGTTGTCCTTGAGAAGAAAGGGGTTGGAGCGCCAGTGCTGTCCACGGGCTGCCGCCTGTGCGCCTTCGCGCTCCAGCGCCGATTCGCGAAAGATGTCCATGGCCTTTGCCTTGCGCGGCCCGCTGGACCGTGAGAGGGGGGTCGATCGTGACGATCGAAATGACGCGTGGCTTCGGCCAGGAATGACCCTTGCAAACCCAGGCGGGCGGTGAATGCGTCAAGTCAGGGTACTCCTGCCCCCCTGCCGGCACACTATCCCCCGGGCCTGTAGTGAGATTGCCGCCCGGGCAAGGCGACCCCTGGACGTGTACGCGCGCAGCAGTGCCTCAGACCAATCGCATCTGGCGCGCCGGGCCCGACTGCTCGTCGAGCAGTGCTTGTGCGAAGCGGTCGATGCCAAAACGCATCGTGCCGCGGAAGTTGATGTGCCCGAAGTGGGCTGGACCCATCCGGCGCAGCCAGTCGTCCTCGATACGCACGCCGCTCTTGCGCAGCCTCTCCACGACGGCCTCCATCCGGCTGGTATTCCACGCGATCACGAGATTCGCGAGCAGCGTGTGCGAGCCGGAGATGGTGCGCATCTCGTCCGCGCGCCTGCCGCGCTCGGGTGCGACCTTGCCACTGTAGACCGCGCGCTGCAGCAGGTGCACGGACTCGCCGCGGTCGAGCAGCATGTGGATCTCGCGCCGGAAGTCATTCACGGCCATGTAGTCCGAAAGGAAGATCGTGCGCAGCAGCCGTCCCAGGTGGTCCGCTGCACGGTGAACCGGATCACCTCGTGCGGCCGACCCCAGCCGCTGCAGCGCCAGCGCGGCCGACACCCGGCCGGTACGGATGGAGGCTGCCAGCCGCAGCAACTCGTCCCAGCCGCGCTCGATGGCCCGCAGCGACACGCGCCGGTCAACGACGCTTTCAAGCTCTTCTGGAATGGAAAATGGGTGAGGCAGAAACAATTTGCGTTCGGCCAGGTTGCGCAGGCGCGGGCACAGATCGAACCCCAGTAGTTTCGCGACCCCCATGGCCACCGAGGTGTGGCCATGCGAGTCCACACATAGCAGGCTCAGGCGGATGCGGTCTTCGATCCGGTTGAACTGCTCGACGCCTTCGATGGCCACGCCGGCCTGACGCTCGCCCAGTACGATCGGCTGGTCGTAGACGATGCCCCAGCGGTCACGCAGGTGCGTGTAGATGCCCGCAGCATAGGTGCGCCGACGCGGGTCAACACGCGCACTCCACAGCTGCCGGGAAGCGTCCAGGGCCAGCATGTCGGCGGAGGCCTTGTCGCCGTCGCCCCAGAGTGCTGCCAGGCCAAGGCTGCTTTGATACTGCACGATGCGCTCGTTGGCCCGGCGCAGGCGCTTGCCGGACTCGATGGAGCGCATGGCCGCAAGGATTTGCGGGGGCTCCAGGTCCGGGATCATCAGCGCGACCTCGCTGGCGTCCAGCTCGGTGCCGTGCGCAAGCAGCGCCCCATAGAGCGCCAGCAGCTCCTGGCTCGAGCGCGCCCGGTGCCCCAGCAGCGTGTCGCTGAAGTTGGTCGCCGCATCGACCTCCAGAATCACATCCGGCAACTGCACGGCGCCGATGCTGCGGTAGATGGCTTCCCGGGTACGCCGAGGCTCGCGATCGTTGGACACGGCGGCGAGCTTGCTCAAGTGCAGCATGCCGTCTTTGCCGATCTCCACCTGACCGCGGCGGACGGCGCCGACCACGCCCCACAGGCCGGCCACGAGCGTGGCTATCAGCGGCTTGACGAAGTCCGCAGCCGTCTCGGGCAGACCGAGCTGGTCGATGAACGCCCTGCGGTGCAGCGCCCACTGCTGCGGTGGGATAAGCATCTGGTCGCGCTCGCGAAAGCTCAGCGAGTGGTCCACCCAGACCGAGCCGCGGCGCACGCTGCGACGCAGCGCCATCATGGTGCTGGCTTCGAAGGCCTGCCATGCGGCCTTCGGATCGCTCGTGCTGACCAGCGGCTGCCAGGCCGGGCCGACATCGGGCAGCGCACCAGGCGCGGCACGCTCATCGGCGTTGCGCTGCCGCAGCTCACGCCACGCTTGCCACTGGACGAAGCCGGCATCCGTGGCATGCCCCTGGAAGTCCAGATCCTCAAGGGCGGTCAGGCAGGCGTGTACCCGCTGCGGGTCCTGCGCCAGAGCCATGCGCACGCGGGCGGCGAAGCTTGCAGATGTGCCGACAGCCGCATCGATGCCCGAGAGCAGGCATTGGGCTTCAAGGACGCGTTCCTGCCACCCTTTCGTGTCGTCATGCAATACCTTCTTGAGCTGCACCGCCTGCGCCAACAGTTCCGTGGCCTCGTTGCCGCGGCGCGCCTGAGCCCGCTCGGATGCTGCGCGCAGCAGCTGCTGGCTGCGCCGGCTGCAGAGCTGCAGCGCCGCGTCGGTGAGCTCCAGCAGCGTCACGCGCAGGAAACACACTACCTCGACTACCTGGATCGGGAGCCGGATCTCTCGGGATTTCACCGGCCGGCGCGCCTGGATCTGGCGCGCGTAGGCTTGCTGCTTGGCCAGCACGACTTGAGTGAGGTCCCAAGTATGGGCACCCAGGGACTTCAGGTAGCGGATCTTCTCCATCGTTGAGACCAGCGTCGTGGGGCTGTGCCGCCTCGGCGGCGTCTTGAGCCATTCGATGAACGAGCCTTCTCCTTGAGGCCGTGGCGTGTAGACCGCCTTCAGGAGCTGCCTGGCTGCTGCTGCCGGGACGGCTTTCGACACACAGGCGACGACCTGCGCCTCCACCTCGGTAAACGCCGCACGGGCCCAGTCCAGCAGTCGGTACGGCGAGGGAATCAGGACCTGGCGCGCGAACAGCCACTGCTTGGCTGCCTCGATGAGGTCGTCGGTGTGGGCCGCCTCCTGCGCCTGCAAGCCCAGCGCGGCCGTGAGCTCGTCCTCGTCTGCCGAAGTGAGATCGGTCAAGCCCAGATAGTCCTTGGCCCAGCGCTGATGGGCGGCGTGGGTCTGGCGGCGCCGGTAGATCGCCCGCAGACTGGCGATGGAGGGTGCCGAAACGCCGACCGCCTCGGCGGCGTAGCGCAGCAGGTTGCGCGGGATGACCGTGAAGCCGTCGAGCGTGCGGCCGGCAGCGCGCATGAACAGCACCATCAGCGCAGCGGCCAGCCGGTGCTCGTCACGAAACTGCTCGTTCAGCGCTGCGATGTCAGCCTTGGAGAGCGAGAAAAAATACTCGCGGTCGAAATCGCTGAGCCGGGCCGGCAGGCTGCTTTGTCCGACGAAGCGGTTAGCGAACGCTGACATGGCTGCCTCGACGCAGCGAAAGGGGGACCGACTCTACACAGCAGCCGGCCAACACGACACCGAAAACGCCGGTTGCGTGGGTACGAGATCAGGGGGAGTGGCCGGTGACGACCATGGCGTCAGGCAAAGCGCACCAAATTCCCCAAAAAGTACGCCGACCCCGGACTGAACGCACGAGCCGGCCGACGATGCCGAACGCCCTGAAGCCATCGAGCTCGCGTTGGCGTGCTTGGACCTTGCCATGCCGCACAGCGCGGCCGGCTATCGTGCGCTGCGCAGCACTGCGCCAGCGCCAATCCTTCTTGCAAGCCCCGAGCCCAGGCAGGCAGGTACAGCGTGCCGCCGAGCTCCGGCGCAAGGACCAGCGCTCAATCGCGCCCAGGAGTGCCCAAAGACGTCGCCCGAGACCGCTGGCAAGCGTACGGCCGCGGCTTCAATCCTGACCCGGCGGCACTTCCAGCGTCAGCGTGACGCTGAACGTACTGCCCTGCCCTGGCAAGCTCGCCACCTGCAGCCTCCCGCCCATCATGTCCACCAGGCGCCGCACGATGGATAACCCCAGCCCCGTGCCCCCAAAGCGCCGCGTGATGGAGCCGTCGGCCTGCGTGAACGGCTCGAAGATACGCTCCTGGTGCTCGGGCGTGATGCCGATGCCCGTGTCCACCACGTCCAAGCGCAGTGCGGCCAATTGCCCATTGCGTGCCAGCTGTCGTGCGCGGAGCTTCACCCTGCCACTGGCCGTGAACTTCACCGCGTTGGACAGCAGGTTGAGCAGCACCTGGCGCAGCCGCAACGGGTCGCCGATGACGAACCGCGGCAGCTCCGGTGCGACATCAGCCACCAGCTCCAGGGCTTTTGCTGCGGCCTGGGGCTGCACCAGGGCCCGCACCGCATCGAGCAGCAGCGGCAGCTCGAATGGCACGGCCTCCAGCCGCATCTCGCCCGCCTCAATGCGCGAGAGATCGAGCACGTCGTTGGTCAGCCCCAGCAACTGCTCGCCGGCCTGGCTGATGTGCCCCACGAAGGCCAGCGCGCGCTCGGGCAGCGCCAGCTGCTGCAGCAACTGGCTCAGGCCAATGACGGCATTGAGCGGCGTGCGGATTTCGTGGCTCATGTGGGCCAGAAACGCGCTCTTGGCACGGTTGGCGGCTTGTGCCGCGTCGCGCGCGGCGGCGAGCTCGGCGGTGCGCTCGGCCACGCGCCGCTCCAGCGTGGCATTGAGCTCGGCCAGCGCCGCTTCGGTCTCCTTGCGCGCGGTGATGTCGAGCGAGGCGCCGATGATGCCGATGACGCTTCCCTGGCTGTCACGGAACGGTGCCTTTGTGGAGAGCCAGACTGCGAGCTCACCGCCTGGGCGGCTCACCGTCTCCTCCAGCTGCTCGGCAACCCCGCGATCCATCACCCGGCGGTCATTGGCCATCACGGCCTCGGCCTGGGCCTGGTTGTCAAGGAACTCCCGATCCGTCTTGCCGATGTAGAACGCCGGCGGCTTGCCGACGAGGGCAGTCACGCCCTGGTTGGCGACCAGCATCCGTCCCTCGCGGTCCTTGGCGTACACGACGCCCGGCACGGCATCGGCAAAGGCGCGCAGCAGCGCCGTGGCCTGGTCGCGCTCGGCTTCGAGTGTGCGGCGCTGCTCAATGTCCAGCAGCACGCCGGGAAAGCGCAGCGGCGTGCCGTCCGCGGCAAGCTCGACCCGGCCATTGGCCTCGATCCAACGGTAGACGCCGTCACGGCCGCGCACGCGGTATTCATGGCTGTAGGGACCAGCACGCGCAAGGGCGTCGGCAATGGCCGAGCGCAGCCCGCCAACGTCCTCAGGGTGGACGGTGGCAATCACCTGCTCCAGCGACAACCCTGTACAGCCCAGGGCCGGGTCGATGCCGAAGCTCTGCGCCAGGCGCTCATCCACGGTCAAAGCATCGCTGGGAATGTCCCAGATCCAGGTGCCGATGATCGCTCCAGCGGCCAGTGCCAGCTGCACGCGCTCGGCGGCAAGCCGGGCTTCCTCGTTGCTGCGCGCAAGCGCCGCTTGGGCCTTTCGCGCCGCCGTCACGTCTGTGAGGGCCTCCATCACAGCGGCCGGGTGCCCCTGAGCGTCGCGGCGCAGCGCCTTGCGCGCAACGACGACCAATTCCCTGCCATCGCGGGTGGTGTGGCGCACGTCGCCCTTCCACTCGCCGTCGCGCTCCAACGCGACTTCCACCTCGGAAAGCGGCACGGGCAGGACGGTGCGCAACAACGCCTGCGCACTGCGGCCCACGGCCTCCGGTGCTGTCCAGCCGTAGAGGCGCTCGCAGCCCTTTGACCAGTAAAGAATCGTCCCATCCAGGGCATGCACGAAGGCGGTCGCCAAGTCCAGCGTTGCCGTCAACTCCACCAGGGAACGACTGCGCACCTCGATGGCAGCCTCGGCCCGCGCGAAGCCCCGACGCAGTGCCTCCAACTCCCGCACTGATGCCGGAGGCAGGGTGGCTGTCGACATGTCCGGCATGCCAGCAGCCAGTGCTTCGGCGTGGCGGCCCAGTGCGTGCACCGGTCGCAATACCTTGCGCGCGGCCAGGGCGGCGAGCACCCCCGCGGCCACCAGAAGGACCGCACTTCCGGCTGCAAGCGCCAGCAGGGGACCTTGCCAGGCTGCCCTGTGGACGGATGCGGGGTCGCCCACGAAAACCCGCCAGCCCTCAGCCGCAGGAACTGCCTGGAACGCGATCACGCGCTCCACGCCGTCGAGCGAGCGGCTTTGAAACGCTCCCGAGGCGCGTCCTTCGTACTGCGTGCGTACCCTGGCCGGGGCTTGTTGGCCAACGAGCTTCTCATGCAGCGCGTCCGATCGCGCGACGACGGCACCGCGCCCGTCCGCAACGGAAGCGATGGTGCCGGGTGGCAGTGCCTGGGCAGCCAGCAACTGCTGCAGCCGCGCAGGCGTGAGGCGCACCGCCAGCACGTAGGCGACCCGCCCTGCGCGCTCCACGGGCACGGCCACGCCGACGACCAGATGGCCCGCGTTCCTGCTGTGCACGAGGCCCGTCACTACCGGGCGGCCGGTGCTCACCACGGCCCTGAAGTCCGCTGCCGTGATGACGTTGACCGACGCGCCCGGAGGACGCGCCGTGTTGACGAGCTGACGCATCGCTTCGCCGTCGATCAACAACAGCGACGTGCCCAGGGCGTGCGCGACGCGGCGGGCCTCAGTCTCGAAGCCCGCCAGATCGGGCACCGGTCCATCGAGACTGCGCGAGGCGGCCAGGGCGATGGCGGCACTGCGGAAGCCGGCGATCTCGCGATCCACGGCAAGCGCCAGGGCCGCTGCGGTGTCCGCGAGGCGCGCCTGGGCTGCGGCCTGGCTCGCGCGCACCGCGCGCCAGGTGGCATAGCCGCCGACGGCCAGCGAGGGCAGCAGCACGGCAAGCAGCAGGGCCAGAAGCAGGTTGCCGAGCCGCAGGCGCGGCAGGCCACCGGGCGCCGCCGGTGCGGCCGAAGAGGCAGCAGTCGGTCGCTGCAGCGTGCGGGTGTCGTTCATGGCGGGCGTCATGCCCCCAGGACAGGCGCGGTGCCGCGGTCGCTGGATTCGACGGCCAAGCCCGCCCCGTGGCTTTCCCAGGCGTGGCATGGCTTGCAGCAATGGCACGCGTGGCCGCCGCTCGTGCGGCGTCCTCTGATCAACATGCTTTTCCTTCTTGACGTCTTGCGTCAGCGCATCAGGCCAATCGGATGCGCGGTCAATCTCACACCCAGCGCGGTGCAGACCCGCACGATGGTGTCAAGCCGGGGACAGCTTGCGGGGCGCAGGGCACGGTACAGGGTCTCGCGCGACAGGCCAGCGTCCCGCGCCACCTATGCCATTGCCGCGCGTGCGGGCCACATCGCCCAGTGGAGCGGCGACGCCCGCGACATAGCCCGCTTCAAGCAAACGGCAAAGGTGCGCGGCGACGGCATCCGCATCCAGGGCAAGCCTCGCAGCGTTACACCGCAGCGGACTGGCGGTCTGACCTGTCATGGCCAGCCGGCCGCTTCAGTGCGTGCCCGGACCCACAGTCGCAGCCCGGCGTCGCGCCCCTGGCTTCGTTGAGCCATGGGCCGCGCTCGCGGCAGGTGGGAGCAAACGGAGGTACACACGACGCTATTGTGACCGATCGATCACAAATCGATGAAACCGTCTCGCACGTGGCGATGTGCCGCGTGGCGTGCCTCACGAAATCCAGCGTGCCGTCCTGGCGCGCAAGTGCTAAGACGGAGTCGAACCAGCGCCGTGGCTCGCTGGCCACCAACCACGCAAGACGGTCACGCGACGGGAAACGCCAGCGTCACGCTGAACGTGCTGCCCGATCCGACTTGGCTTTCCAGGGTCAACGTACCACCCATCATGTCTACCAGGCGCCGCACGATGGACAGGCCCAGCCCCGTGCCCCCGAAGCGCCGTGTGATGGAGCCATCGGCTTGCGTGAAGGGCTCGAAGATGCGGCCGTGCTGCTCGCGGTTAATACCGATGCCCGTGTCCGTGACGTCGAAGCGCAGCGTGCAGACGGCGCCATCGCACGCGATCTCCTGCACCGTCAAGTTGACTGCGCCTGCTGGGGTAAATTTTACGGCGTTGCGCAGCAAGCTGATGAGCACCTGCGTCAAACGCAAGGGGTCACCCAAGAGCTGGGCGGGAAGGCCGTCAGGCAGATCGAATGTCAGCGACAAGCCTGCAGCGGCAACCTGCGGCGCAACGATGGCACGTACCGATTCCAGCAGCAGCAACAGCTCGAAGCGTGTCCGCTCCAGCTGCAGCTCGCCAGCCTCGATGCGCGAAAGATCCAGCACGTCGTTGGTCAACGCCAGCAGCTGCTCGCCGGCTTGGTGGATTAGGTGTACGTAGCGTGCGCCGTCATCAGGCAGGCAGCGTCGCTGCAGGAGCTGGCTCAGGCCAATGACAGCGTTGAGCGGCGTGCGGAACTCGTGGCTCATGTGCGCCAGGAATGCACTCTTGGCCCGGCTGGCGGCCTCGGCCTCGTCGCGTGCAGTTGCCAGCTCGGCCGTACGCTGCTGCACCCGCTGCTCCAGGGTGGCATTGATGGCGGCCAGCGCCGCCTCGGCCGCGTGCGCCTGTGTCGTGTCGAAGTTGAGGCCAATCATTCGGATCGCTCGCCCATCGGGTCCTGGCAGCACCTGCGCGCGCCCGGCCACCCAGCGCACCCAGCCATCGGGCTGCGGGACCCGGAACTCGAACCAGAACGTGCCTTGGCCTGCATCGACCACGGCGCGGATTGCTGACTCCAGCGCTGGTCGATCCTCGGGGTGCACCAGCGACAGTGCACGCGCTCCGGTCATGTCGCCTTGGCGCCTGTCGGTGCCGAACAGCTCGTACTGCCGTGCATCCCACTGCAGGCTATCCGCGCCGAGATCCCAGACAAAGACGCCCATGCCGCCGGCGTCCAAGGCAAGGCGCAGCGTCTTCTCGCTCTCACGCCGCGCGGCTTGTGCCCGGGCGCGCTCGACGGCCTCCCAGGTGCGCTCTGCCGTCTCCTGCAGCAGTGCCAGCTCCAGCGCCGTCCACTGGCGCGGCATGGACTGGTTCATCGCCAGCAGGGCGACGAACTTGCCGTCTTTGAGGAGGGGCAGCGCCGCGTAGGCTGAGACGGACAGCGCCGCGAACGCCTGCCTGGCCGGCTCGGCGATGCCAGGGTCCTGGGCCACGTCGTCAACGATGACGGGGCGTCCCTGCAGCGCCTCGTAGGCATCCCGGCCGAAGCTCTTGAGCGGATACAGGCCGTCCGGGAAATCAAGGCCGGGCCGGCAGTACACGTTCTCGATCAGCCAGAAGTCCTCCTCATCCTTGCGCACGTGCTCGGCGTAGAGAACCCGGTCGGTACCCAGCTCCTCACCCAGAATCCGCGTGGCCGCGGCCTTTATGCGTTGCGCGTCGGCCAGCGGCCGCAGCGCGTCGCTGAGCCTGAGCAGGTAGGCGTGCCGCAACTCGGACTGCTGGTACACCTGCCGCGCCAGGACCTGGTCGGTCGTTTCGGTCGCTACACAGAAGAATCCCGCGACCTGCCCTGTGTCGTCGCGCAGCGGCGTCCAGGAAAAAGTGAGCCAGCTCATGGGCCGCCCCGCACGCCCTTGCAGCGGCACCGGGCGGTCAACGAAGTAATAGGACTGCCCGCGCAACGTCGCCTCGGCGATGGGCCGGTATTCCTCCCAGATCTCGGGCCACACCCGCGCATAGGGCTGGCCCAGCGCGGCGGGGTGCCTGCTGCCCAGGCACGGGAGGAAGCTGTCGTTGTAGAGCAAGGTGTACTGCGGCCCCCAGGCGATGTAGCTGGGCTGTCGGCTTGCGAGCATGAGCTCCACGGCCATGCGCAGCCGCGTTGGCCAGAGCTCGATGGCTCCCAACGGCGTGGCTGCCCAGTCATGGCAGGACAAGCGCTGTGCCATTTCGCTGTGGACAAACGGCCAGCCGCCACTATCGCTGTCTGTTCGAATCGTCACCACACGGCAGCCTAACCGGGAGCAGTGTCAGTGTCGGGCTCGATCGGGACGGCTGCTCAGTCAACGAGAAAAATTTCTCGTTCATCCACAAGGAAATCTGCCCCTTGGTGGTCGCTGCGGCGCAGACATGCGACGGTCTTGCACCACGACTGGCTGCGTCCGTGAGCGCATCGGCTTACTGCGTCGGAGCGCGTGCCGCCCGCGCTGATCTCGGTGAACACGTCCAGCCGCCGCGGCGGCGCCCAGATTGGGGCACCGACCGGGTACGTGGAGTGTTGGTCATCATGCACCTCGCTTCCCTGATTCAGGCTGAGCCGGTACCAGGCGGCGCAACTCCGCCGGCAGGTGCGCCGGCCTTGCAGTCCAGCCACTTCAGCAGCGCCGCGTACAACGCCTCGGGCTCTACCGGTTTGCCCACGAAGTCGTCCATGCCCGTGGCCAAGCACGCCGCGCGGTCCTCGTCGAAGGCATTGGCCGTCATGGCCAGGATGGGCAGTGACCGCAGTCCCGGGAGCGCGCGCAGCGCCCGCGTGGCCTGCAGCCCGTCCATCACGGGCATCTGCATGTCCATCAGCACTAAGTCGTAGGCCGCCTGCTGCGCTTTTTCGACCGCGATGCGGCCATCCTCGGCAAAGTCCACCTCCAGCCCCACGCCACGCAGCAGCGCCAATGCCACCTCGCGGTTGACGGCGTTGTCTTCTGCCACCAGCACCCGCGCGCCGGCGTGGCGCTGGCGCAGCTCGGCGCCGGCGCCCTGGGGTGGCGTGGCAGCAGCCACGGCCATGGTGGTCCCACGACCCAGCCAGGCCGTGAACCAGAAGACGCTGCCGCCACCCGGCCTGGGCTGCGCACCGGCGCTGCCACCCATGAGCTCGGCCAAGCGGCGCGTGATGGCCAGTCCCAGTCCCGTGCCGCCGTGCTCGCGGGTGGTGGAGACATCGGCCTGCTCGAAGGCCTCGAAGAGTCGTGCCACCTGCTGCGGCGCGATGCCCATGCCAGTGTCCTCGACCTCGAAGCGCACCAGCAGCCGCGGCCCTTGCTCCTGCAGCCCTCGCGCGCGCAGCGCGATGTGGCCCGCTGCAGTGAATTTCACGGCGTTGCTGGCGTAGTTCAGCAGTGCCTGGCGCAGCCGAGTCTCGTCGCCGCGCAGCATGTCGGGCACCGTGCCGGCATCGACACCCACGGTCAGCCCCTTGGACGAGGCGCTGTCGCCCACGAGCGAGCCCACCCGCTGCAGCAGCGTTCGCAGCTCGAAGTCGTGCTCCTGCAACTGCAGCTTGCCGGCCTCGATCTTGGAGAGGTCCAGGATGTCGTTGAGGATGGACAGCAAGTGCTGCGCCGCGCCTTCGATCTTGCCCAGCCGCTCGGCCTGCTGCGGCGTGACGTCTTCCTGCCTGAGCAGATGGGCCAGGCCCAGGATGGCGTTCATCGGCGTGCGGATCTCGTGGCTCATGTTGGCCAGGAAGGCACTCTTGGCCGCGGTGGCAGCCTCGGCTTGGCGAGTACGCTGGCGCAGTTGCTCTTCCAACGCCTTGCGCTCGGTGAGGTCCGTCACGATGCCCAAAAAACCCAGCGGTGCGCCCTGCGCATCACGCAATACGCTGATGTTGAGCAGCGCGGGAAAACGTGTGCCGTCGGCGCGCACGTAGGTCCACTCCGTTTGCTGGCCGGTCCCCGGGTCTTGCGACTGAGCCTGCTGCTCGTCAGCCGATAAGGCGTCGGACAGCCCGGTGGCCATCGTGCGCACTTCCAGCGGGAGCAGGTGCAACTGCCGGCGCACCTCCTCAGGGTCATGGAAGCTCAATACTGGACGCCCCCGCGCCTGCGCCTGCGACAGGCCAAGCATCCTTTCAGCGGCTGGATTGAGGGCGCTGATGTTGTTGGCCAAGTCCGTGATGATGAAGCCGCTGGCAGCGCTGGCGAAAAGGGCTTTTTCACGTGCGGTGATCGCTTCGAGTTCGGCCGTGCGCTGGCGCAGGGCCTCTTCCATCGCCTTGCGCTCGGTGAGATCGGTGATGACGCCCATGAAGCCCACGGGCGTGTCTGCTTCCTGGCGCAGCACGCTCATGCTCAGCAGGCCGGGGAAGCGCGTGCCGTCGGCGCGCACATAGGTCCACTCCGTCTGCATTCCAGGCTGCGCCGAGGCCGATACCGAGCTGTTGCGGATCGCCCGCTCCAGCAAGGCAGGCTGCCCGTGGCCATGGTCACGCATGATCTTCGGGATCATGTCCGCCTTGGCCTGCACTTCCCCAGGATCGTGGAGGTCCAACATCAACCTGCCTGCCGCCTGTACGGCCGGGAGACGGAACATCTGTTCGGCAGCCGGGTTGAAGAGCGTGATGTGTCCAGCCAAGTCCGTAGCGACGATGGCGCTGCCGGCGCTGTCGAGCAGTGCGCGCAGCCTGGCCGTTTGCTGGCGCACCTGCTGCTCGAGCGTGGCGTTGAGCTCGGCGAGCCGTGCCTCGGCCGCCTTGTGCTCAGTGATGTCGCGGGCGATACCCACGATGCCCGTGACCTGTCCGTCGGGGGACCGTAACGGCACCTTGATGGTGAAGAACACGCGAGGCTCTCCATGTCTAGCATCGAACACCGTCTGCTCGACCCGAATGGTGCAGCCCTCCTGCAAGACGCGCCGGTCCTCGCTTTGCGCCTGGACAGCCACCTCCGCTGGCAGCACCTCGCTGTTGCGCATGCCCATCAGCGCCCCGCGTGGGCGGCCCAGCACAGCGGCGGTGGCGGAGTTCAGCACGACCATGCGTCCTTCGCTGTCGCTGGTCCAGATGGGATCAGCCGCGCTTTCGATGAGCTGTTCCAGCAGTTCGGCGGCGCGCCTGGCTTTTGCCTCGCTCTCGCGCAGTGCGCTTTCTACGCGTGCCTGCTTGATCGCAGCCCAGGTTCTCTCCGCGGTGGCCTCGACCAGCGACACCTCGCCCGGTGTCCACAGGCGCAGGGCTGCCTGGCAGACATTGAGGTTCGCGACGAAACGCCCGCCCTGGATGAGCGGCACGCTCACCAGCGCGGCGATGCCCAGCGCTGCCAAGGCAGCCCGCTCGCCATCGGACAGCTCGGGCGCCGCAGCGACGTCAGGCACCACGACCGTGCGCCCGGCCACCAACGCGTCTCGCAGCGAGCGTCCGAGCTCAGCTATGCGGTAGCGCCCGGTCAGCTCAGGCAAGTCTTCGGTCACATGGCAGCGCTCGATGAGCAATTCCGCCCCGTCGATCGACACTTCCCCGTACATCACGCGGCTGGCTTGCAGGTGCTGGCGCAGCATGCGCGACGCCTCGGTCGTGACGGCAACCGGATCGCTCAACGGGCGCAACGCGTCGCTGAGCCGCAGCAGATAGGCCTCGCGTGCCGCGCTCTGGCGCAACTGCTCTTGTGCCTGCAGGCGACGGCGCTCGCTCAGCACCCGCGG
The DNA here is from genome assembly GCA_023410975.1 of Pseudomonadota bacterium. Taxonomy (GTDB): domain Bacteria; phylum Pseudomonadota; class Gammaproteobacteria; order Burkholderiales; family Burkholderiaceae_C; genus Azohydromonas. Next base: position 1,824 of record JAEYPG010000630.1, on the reverse strand, counting down.
CGTGGTTTCCTCCAGGATGCTGAATACGCCAACCACCGAGCCTTCGTCCGAGTGCACCGGGTGGTGGATCTCGTCGAACCAGGCATCTTCCAGCTCGGTAGTGCGGATGAACGGATAGTACTGGTCACGCAACTGGACCGTCTGACCGGCCAGAACCTGCCTGAGATGAGGTTCGAAGACGGCGCTGACATCGGCAAAGATCTCGTGGGCTGAGCGCCCCAGCGCGATGGCGCTGCGTGGCCCGATCAGGCGACTGTAGGCGTCGTTGTAGAGCAGCAGTGCCTGCTCTCCCCAGGACAACGCCATCATGCGCGGGCTTTGCAGCATCAGGTCGACCAAGGCGCGCAGGCCTGGTGGCCAGCGCTCAATCGGCCCCAGCGGCGTCGCCGCCCAGTCGTGAGCGCGGATGCGCTGTGCCATCGCGCCCTTGTGAAAGGGCCACGCGGCGGCTTCGTTGTTAGATCCAGTGGCGTCCACGCGAGTAGCGTAGCGGTGCCAACGACACCAACGGGCCCGGTCTGCTACCGGTTCAGCGCGGCTGTTCACACAAGGAAATTTGACCCTACCGGCGCGGCTCCGGTCCGAGGAGAACAACTGGAAAGTTGATCTCTGTGGCGTTGTTCTTTGCAAGGAAATTTGAGCCTTGTCGCCGGTTCCAACGAAATCTGACCCCCGATGTACGCCCTGCCGGAGTGCGGAAGCGGGCATGCCGTCCTACGCACGGCCTGCAGCGAGGGGCGTAGTCGGGTAGGTCCAAATTTGGTTCGAGGAATACGCCGCGGCGTCGGATAAACGCTATTCGTTGTGGGAGCGACTGCCCCACATGCGAGAAGCGGTGCCCGCAGGCCAGTTAGTACAAATAATCCCGCATAATCTCCCATAGCAAGAAAAGCAACTAAGTCGGCTGCTCGCAGGCAGCGAGCCGGCACATCGAGACACAACAAGCGGTTGCGTAGGCCTGCAGCTGTGCCGCGCCACGGGCAACGGCTGCTGTTGCGGCGCTAGGTGAACCGCGCCGGGAATCTTGGAGGCTCGCTGGCGTGAGTCAGGCCGGGACGGCCGACTCGGCGAGTTGACGGTGGTAGTTGGCCTCGGCTTCCGCGGGCGGGATGTTGCCGATGGGCTCCAGCAGCCGGTGGTGGTTGAACTAGGAGACCCAGGTGAGCGTCAACAGCTTCCTTGCTCTTCCAGGATGTCAGTACGTCGACGGGGCAATCTGCATGACGCGGCAGATCGGCTCGACCCCATGGACGTCGCGGTGCTCGTCGATTGCAACGCTTTGCAGCCGGGCTTAAGGCCGACCTGTGGGCCGTGCAAACTGCCTTCAGTTCCTGATGCGCATCCACGTCCTGCATCCGAACCGACCCCGTCATAGATTGAGGAAGAGCCAGTTGCCCGAAGTAGATCTCTTTACAGCAGTGCAGCTGACAGACATTTTTTCCATGTTTTAGCACTACTGGTGCGGCATCACAGGGGTCGGGAAAGTTATAAACGTGTACCCGTTACGCTTTCCACTGTTGCACCGTCCCGCTTTTTATCGTGCATCCAGGGCACTACGTCCCTGGATGCAACAATTAATGCATCAAACCTGATTTTTCAAAGACCTGCAGAAGATCCTTCCAAATCACAGAGGCATGCCGGAAAAATATCAGCGCGTAGCCGTAAGCAACCATTGTCGCTGGAAGTTTTCCAGCGAGTTAGTCGGACCTGCGAAATTCGTTTTGGCGCAGTACGAGAGTAGTCGAGCACCGAGGTAAATAGCGCTCACGGTTTTGAGCAGGTCGGTTCCACAGACACGGGCGACCCGCCGCCGGCGGTGCGCCC
>JAEYPG010000582.1 GCA_023410975.1 Pseudomonadota bacterium | reverse complement strand
GAACAGCCCCGTGATGGCCAGCCACTTCAGCACGCCCGCCTTGCGGCGGTGCTGCATGGAGATCATCGCGAAGCCGTAGGTGATGGAGGACAGCAGCAGCAAGGCCGTGTTCACCGCCACCAGCGGCAGGTCGAACAGGTCGGCGCCCGAAGGGCCGGCGGCATAGGCGCGGCCCTGCACGGCGTAGACGATGAACAGCACCGCGAAGATCAGGCTGTCGCTCATCAGGTACAGCCAGAAGCCCAGCAGGGTGCCCTGCTCGGGGTGGTGCGTACCGTCGTCGTAGAAGCGCGGGGAGGGGTCGGTGCCCACGCCCGTGGGCGCGCCGCCGCCGCGGATTGGGCCGCCGGGCATGGGCAAAGTGGAGGTATCGCTTTGCATGGTGTTTTCGATCCGTGCTGCCTGGCCTCAGGCGGTGGCGGGCTTGTTGGTCACACCGCCCTGGGGACGGCCGGACTGGGCGGCTTCCGCGGCGGTCAGGGCCCGCGTGCGCTCGGCCTCGGTACGGGCCACGACGTCGGCGGGGATGTAGTAGTCGCGCTTGTAGTTGAAGGTGTGGATGATCGCCGCCGCCACCGTGGAGACGAAGAACAGGCCCACCAGCAGCCACATGTGCCAGATCAGCGCGAAGCCCAGCGCCGTGGCCAGCATCGCGACCACGAAGCCGGCGGCCGTGTTGGCCGGCATGTGGATGGGCTGGTAGCCCTCCACCGGACGCTTGAAGCCGCGCTGCTTCATGTCGTACCAGGCGTCCTGGTCATGCACCACCGGCGTGAAGGCGAAGTTGTAGTCCGGCGGCGGCGAGGCGGTGGACCACTCCAGCGTGCGGCCGTCCCAGGGGTCGCCCGTGACGTCGCGCAGCTGCTTGCGGCGCCACACGCTCACCGCGATCTGCAGCAGGAAGGCGCCGATGCCCACAGCGATCATGATGGTGCCGAAGGCCGAGACGATGAACCACGGGCGCTGCGTCGGGTCGTCGAAGTGGCTCATGCGCCGCGTCACGCCCATGAGGCCCAGCATGTAAGGCGGGATGAAGGCGACCCAGAAGCCGATCGTCCAGCACCAGAACGACACCTTGCCCCAGAACTGGTCGAGCTTGAAGCCAAAGGCCTTCGGGAACCAGTAGTTGATGCCGGCGAACACGGCGAACACCACCCCGCCGATGATCACGTTGTGGAAGTGCGCGATCAGGAACAGGCTGTTGTGCAGCACGAAGTCGGCAGGCGGCACGGCCAGCAGCACGCCCGTCATGCCGCCGATCACGAAGGTGACCATGAAGGCCACGGTCCACATCATCGGCAGCTCGAAGGTGATGCGGCCGCGGTACATCGTGAACAGCCAGTTGAAGATCTTCGCCCCCGTGGGGATCGAGATGATCATCGTGGTGATGCCGAAGAACGAGTTCACGCTGGCGCCCGAGCCCATCGTGAAGAAGTGGTGCAGCCACACCAGGTACGACAGCACCGTGATCACCACCGTGGCGTACACCATCGAGGCATAGCCGAAGAGCTTCTTGCGGCAGAACGTGGCGGTGACTTCGGAGAAGATGCCGAAGGCCGGCAGCACCAGGATGTAGACCTCGGGGTGGCCCCAGATCCAGATCAGGTTCACGTACATCATGGGGTTGCCGCCCAGATCGTTCGTGAAGAAGTTGGTGCCGACGTAACGGTCCAGGGTCAGCAGCGCCAGCGTGGCGGTGAGCACCGGGAAGGCGACCACGATGAGCACGTTGGTGCACAGCGAGGTCCAGGTGAAGATGGGCATCTTCATCAGCGACATGCCCGGCGCGCGCATCTTGACGATGGTCGCGATCAGGTTGATGCCTGACAAGGTGGTCCCTACCCCGGCCACCTGCAGCGCCCACAAGTAGTAGTCCACCCCGACGCCTGGACTGGCGTCGATGCCCGACAGCGGCGGGTAGGCCAGCCAGCCCGTGCGCGCGAACTCGCCCACGAACAGCGAGACCATGATCAGGCCCGCGCCGCCCGCGGTCATCCAGAAGCTGAAGTTGTTCAGGAACGGGAAGGCCACGTCGCGCGCACCGATCTGCAGCGGCACCACGTAGTTCATGAAGCCCGTGACCAGCGGCATGGCCACGAAGAAGATCATGATCACGCCGTGGGCCGTGAACACCTGGTCATAGTGGTGCGGCGGCAAATAGCCCGCAGACTCGCCGAAGGCCATGGCCTGGTGCGTGCGCATCATCAGCGCGTCGGCAAAGCCGCGCAGCAGCATGACCAGGCCCAGGATCATGTACATGATCCCGATCTTCTTGTGGTCGATGCTGGTGATCCAGTTGCGCCACAGCGGGCCCCAGAGCCGGTACTTGGTCATGCCCGCCAGCACCACCAGGCCGCCGAGGACGACGGCGGCGAAGGTGGCAAGGAGGATGGGTTCGTGGATGGGGATGTCGTCCCAGCCCAGGCGGCCGAGCAGCAGCCCGGCCTCTTCTCTTGGATCAGCAGTCATCTGGTGTCTTCCCGAAAAAGCTGGAAGCGTCTTGAGCGTGTGTGCGCGGCCCGGCTCAGGGCTGCGCGGTCGTGGCGGTGACGGCGCGCAGCGGATCGGCCTCGCCATAGAGGTTGGTAGGCGTGCACAGCGCCGCCACGGCGGTGCGCTCGGTGCCGCGCCAGTTGCGGCGCGTGAGCCCGTCGATGCTGCCCTTGCCGCCGCCGCCCGCCGCGTCGATGGCCATCATCTGGTGCAGGCACATCTTGGAGCTGTCCACGCAGCGGCCGAGGATGGCCTCGAACAGCTTGGGATCGACCTGCGAGAAGCGGCGCACGGGGTCGCGCTCGCTGGGCTGCTCCAGTTTCAGGTAGGCCTCGCGGCTGAGCACCTGGCCCTGGCCCTCGGTGCGGTTGCGCTGCACCCAGGCCTGGAAGTCCGCGTCCGACAGGCCGTGGAACTTGAAGCGCATGTGCGAGAAGCCGTCGCCGCTGTAGTTGGCCGACAGGCCCTGGTACACGCCGGGCTTGTTGATCACGGCGTTGAGCTGGCTCTCCATGCCCGGCATGGCGTAGATCATCCCCGCCAGCGCCGGCACGTAGAAGGTGTTCATCACCGTGGAGGCGCTGATATGGAAGCGGATCGGCCGGTCCACCGGCGCGGCCAGCTCGTTGACCGTGGCCACGCCCTCTTCCGGGTAGATGAACAGCCACTTCCAGTCCAGCGCCACGGCCTGCACCACCAGCGGCTTGGCATCCGCCGGCAGCGGGCGCTGCGCGTCCAGGCGGTCCAGCGGACGGAAGGGGTCGAGCTTGTGGGTGCTGATCCAGGTCACCGCGCCCAGCGCGATGATGATCAGCAGCGGCGCGCCCCAGATCACCAGCTCCAGCCGCGTGGAGTGGTCCCAGTCCGGGGTGTAGGGCGCGCTCTTGTTCGAGGCGCGGTAGCGCCAGGCGAACAGCAGCGTCAGCAGGATCACCGGGACGATGATCAGCAGCATCAGGTACGTCGCGGTGCGCACCAGATCGGCCTGCTGCGCGGCGATGTCGCCCGAGGGGCTCATCACGACCATGTCGCAGCCGCCGAGCATCAAAGTCAGTAACGGCAGCGCGGCACGCGCCAGGGGAGTACTTTGTAAAGGCTTGGTGGTCATCGTTGAACTTCCAGGCGGGCGCCGGCCAGGCATGCGCGCAACGCGCGGGAATGTAGCCTGCTTGATCTGAGTCAACGATTGGACATATTGTCCCAGCACCGTCTCACTTCCTTGCGCCATGGCAACACCTTCCACCCCGGCGATGAACCCGCTGCTGAGCCCGCAGCAACCCCCGCTCCCGCCGCAAGGCTTCAGCGGCAAACCCGGCAACGCGACACCGGACCACACCGGGGTCGCCCCGGGGGACATCGCGGTCGGCGTGGTCGTGGGGCGCGCCTCGGAGTATTTCGACTTCTTCGTCTTCGGCCTGGCCTGTGTGCTGGCCTTCCCGGCGGTGTACTTCCCCTTCGCCGAGAGCCGCCTGGTGGGCACGCTCTACGCCTTCACGGTATTCGCGCTTGCCTTCGTGGTGCGGCCGCTGGGCACGCTGCTGGGCATGGCAATCCAGCGCCGCTTCGGCCGCAGTTATAAGTTGGGCACGGCCATGCTGCTGCTGGGTACCGCCACCGCCGGCATGGCCTTCCTGCCCGACTTCGAGCGGCTGGGCTTCTGGGCGGTGGCGTTCCTGGTGCTGTTCCGCTGCATCCAGGGCATTGCGTTGGGCGCCACGTGGGACGGGCTGCCCTCGCTGCTGGCCATCAACGCGCCGGAGAACCGCCGCGGCTGGTACGCGATGCTGGGCCAGCTCGGCGCCCCGCTGGGCTTCCTCATCGCCGCCAGCCTCTTCGCCTACCTCTGGAGCAACCTGTCGGCCGAGGACTTCGTGGAGTGGGGCTGGCGCTTCCCCTTCTACGTGGCCTTCGCGATCAACGTGGTGGCGACCTTCGCGCGGCTGCGCCTGGTGGTGACGCACGAATATGAAAGCGCGCTGCAGGCGCACGAGCTCGAACCCTGCCGCGTGCGCGACCTGATGAGCAGCGGCCAGGGCCAGCGCGCCAACATCTTCATCGGCGCCTTCGCGGCGCTGGCGAGCTTCGCCCTGTTCCACATCGTGACGGTGTTCCCGCTGTCTTGGATCCAGCTGCAGACCAACGAGTCCGTGGCCGACTTCCTGGAAGTGCAGATCGTGGGCGCGCTGCTGGCCGGCGCGGCCATGCCCGTGTCGGGCCTGATTGCCAACCGCATCGGCCGGCGCTCCACGCTGGGCACGCTGGCGGTGCTCATCGGCATCTTCGGCTTCGCCGCGCCCTGGCTGCTGGGCGGCGACGCGCAGGGCCAGGCCGCCTTCGTGCTGGTGGGCTTCGTGCTGCTGGGCCTGTCCTACGGCCAGTCCTCCGGCTCCGTGACCTCGAACTTCCTGCCGCACTTCCGCTACACCGGCGCGGCGCTCACCGCCGACGTGGCCTGGCTCATCGGCGCGGCCTTCGCCCCGCTGGTGGCGCTGGGCCTGTCACAGCGCTTCGGCCTCGTCGCCGTGAGCTTCTACCTGCTCTCCGGCGTGATCTGCACCCTGCTGGCGCTGCGGCTGAACAAGTCGCTGGCAGCGGCACGGGACTGAGCCTCGACCACCCCGGAGCCTGAAAAAACGCGGCCGGCGCCCTCATCAGGCGCCGGCCGCGGCGTTTATAGATATGTAAAGGTTGCCCGGCTTCAGGCCGGCTTGCGGTAGCCGCTCTCGATCCAGGCCTGCGCGCTGGCGGTGTTGAGCTTGAAGGTCGGCCGCACGCGGCAGCTGGCGATCTCCTCGCCGAAGGCATCGCGCGCCGACAGCAGGGCGTAGGGCTCGTACTCGTCCGGCACGATGTCCAGCGTCACGGCGACCTGCCCGTCATCGGTACTCACGTTGACGCTCTTGTGCAGCATCGCGTGCAGGTGCTGCTCGGCGCGGCGCCGCACCTCGCTGGCGGTCTTCACCAGCGTGTTGAAGGCCGACACGTCCAGTGGCTTGGGGTTCTTCTTGTCGCGGCCCATGGTCCACGGGCCCACCAGCGCCGGCTCCGACTCGCCGTGGCGCGTCATCGCCACCGCCCAGCCGTCGTCGTCCTCGTTCTTGATGACCTTGGCCGTCC
>JAEYPG010000550.1 GCA_023410975.1 Pseudomonadota bacterium | reverse complement strand
TCCCGAACAGGACCGTGAAACACCTCAGCGCCGATGATAGTGCGGATTCCCGTGTGAAAGTAGGACATCGTCAGGCTAATATCCCAGCAAACGCCCCGGCCAACACATGGCCGGGGCGTTTTGCTTTATGCGGAAAAATGACGGGGGAAACACCGGTCCATATGCCCTCAAAATGCCGGCAGGCACACAACAGCCTTGCCGATGTTGTTTGGATGCTGAAGTTTTCCTGAGCATTTGGACGCGCGCCTATATGGCGGGCGAAGCCCCGAAGTCTAGTTGGCGTGCCAGTGCCTCGGCATTGATCCGCTTCTGCGGCACCACGCGTGCGGCCACGCTAGGTTGTGTTTGATAAGGCCAGTTGAAGGTGCTGGCGGACCATCGCCAGCTTGACGCCGCCGAGGTAGTGAACAGCGAGTTTTTCGAAGCGCGTGGCAACCGCCCGGGACTGCTTGAGCCAGCCCACGCATCGCTCAACGACATTGCGACGCCGGTACTGCTGGGCATCAAACTTTGGTGGCCGACCACGGCGGCGAGCGACCTGGTCGCGCCGCTCGGGGATCACGACAACAACGTGCCGCTGCCGCAGCCACTGGCGGATGTGGCGGTGGCTGTAGCCCTTGTCGCCAGCCACACGCTCGGGCCGCTGGCGTACCGTGCCGCTGGGGCGGCAGATGCGCACGGAGTCCAGCAGTGGTTGGGCATACGGAGCTTCATTGGCTTGGCCAGCGCTGACCTTGACGGCCAGCGGCAGCCCGGTGCCGTCCGTCACCAAGTGCAGCTTGGTGCCCCAGCCGCCTCGGCTACGCCCCAGGGCGTGATCTTGCGGCTCGTGCGGCAGTGGTTTTTTTCCCCGCCCCGGCGGCTGCTTGGTGTGCGCGGACGTTGGAGCCATCCACACACCACAACGACCAGTCGAGGCTGCCTGCGGCGTCCAACTGCGTCTGAAGCGCCTGCAGCATGCGGTCCCAAACGCCTGTGCGAGCCCAGCGCCGCGACCGCGAGTAGACGGTCTGCCAAGGACCGTAGCGTTCGGGCAAGTCGCGCCAGGGGATGCCGGTGTTAAGCCGAAACAGCATCCCGTTGAGCACGGTGCGGTGGTCACGGTAATGGCGTCCGGGTGTCTGCAACCGCGGCAGCAGCGGCTCCAGCAGTGCCCACTCTCCTTCAGAGAGCTCATGCCGTCGGCGTGCCATGAAAACCTCCGCTCGAAACCTCAAGGCGGAGATCGCCGCGAGCGGCATGCCTATCAAACACAACCTAGCCCGGCACGCCCACTGGCGCATGGGCGCTGCCCAGCGTAGAGCGGTCGGCCTGGACCTTACTTGGTGGCCGTGCTGCATCAGCGCATGGCACACCCCGACCAGTGCCCGGGTGTCGCCTTCGGTACCGTAGGTGATGACGGAAAAGTGCAGGGCGGACATCGCAGGCAGCGAGCTCACGACGAGGTGGGAATGAGCCCAAAGCCTGCAATCCCGGGCAAGGCCGCCTTGCACCAGTGTGTCGCGCGCTTTGATGAAGGCACCGTTTGCCCGCTGGATGCACTGCCGCTGCACCGACAACAGCCCAGTGGGGATCACTTTCCGGCCATGCGCCGATGCGTGCTCACACGGTTCACTCACGGGGCCGTGGCCTGACCCCATGCCACACTCGTCGCGCCAGCCGGGCAAGCGCTGCTGCGCTGGATCGTGTCCGGCCCGTGCACGCGGCCCGTCACTTCGACCGGCTTGGCGCCGCTGCGCTGTCTGGGTGTGGTGTTCTACCCGGACGCTTTCGCACGCCTCACTTGTGTTGCCTCCGCCACCTGGCAGGATCATAAGGCCGAATCCGGCACGCTGCTGCCGGACGAGTGGTCCGAGTAGTGGCCCTTGGCCCTCAGCGCGCTGGCGAAGGACGTGGACGTCCCGCAGCGCTGAATCGTCGAGTTGCTCACACCGCGCTGGCTCGCTTGCCGTGAGGACTGGGGCGCCGCCACCTGCAGGATCCTGTGGCGGGGTTGGCGGCGGTCAGGCCTTGTCCAGCGTGGAGACGAAGACCAGGTTGTCCACCGCCTCGGTCATCGGGCCTTCGATGCGGCGGGGCTCGGCCTGCATGGCGCCGACTCTGTGGCTTACGCTGGCGTCGCCATGCGCCGCAGCTGTGCGACGTCGAGAAAAATCTCATTGGCCCCGGCCTCGCGCAGCGACTCCAGCTCGCTGTAGCCCCAGGCCACCGCGCCGAAGGCGACGCCCGCGGCATGCGCGGCGCGCAGGTCGGAGATCTGGTCGCCGATGCAGATTGCCTGCGCGGCCGGGATGCCGCTACGCGACAGCACCCGCTTGATGCGGGCTTGCTTGCCCAGGATCGAGCTGCCGCCTTCCAGGTACGAGAAATGGCCCGCGTTGGCCGGGCCGAGCACACGCAGCGCGTTGTCCACCGAGTTTGAGGTGAGCAGCGCCAGCATCATGCCCTGCGCACGCAGGAAAGCCAGCGTCTCGCTGACGCCCTCGAACAGCGGAACGCTGGCCGAACGGGACTGCATCAGGCTGATGAAGCTGGCTGCCACCAGCGGCAGCTTCCACAGCGGCATGCCGACCAGCCGCATGTTCTGGCGCACGTCCTGACGGCGCATGAGCGGAATCTGCTCGGCCGTTACCGGCTTGAAGCGGTGTCGGCGCGCAAGCTCGTCCAGCGTCTCGACGAAGAAGGGAAAGGAGTCGGCCAGCGTGCCGTCGAAGTCGAACAGCGCGAGCCGGTAGGGCGGCGGCGAGGTCGGTTGCATCACACGGTGAAGCGTGCGCCGTCCGCCGACCTCACGGCGCGAGCCCGCGGCCATGCGAATGGCACAGGACGGAGAATCGGCACATGAACGAAAAAGGCCGTCACGAGGACGGCCTTCGAAAACTTGGTTGCGGGGGCTGGATTTGAACCAACGACCTTTGGGTTATGAGCCCAACGAGCTACCAGACTGCTCCACCCCGCGACTGAAGAATGAAGTGTACCACAGCTTTCGAGCATGGCAAACCTGGGAGGTTGAGCAGGGAACCAAGGCGAACTCCCGGGCCAAGGCGCTTGCCGGCCCATCGCCTTTGCAGCGAGTGATGCCGCAGGCCATGCGAAGTCTCAACCACCCAGCATCTCGATACGCAAGTGCCTGAGCGGAGCACGAACACAGCCCAGCGCCTCCAGCGCCGGCAACGCTTGGCGCAGGGACACCTCCTGGACCTCGTTCGTGAGCAATATCAACTCGCGGCTTGCGTCGGCCGTGGCCAGCTCACGATGCGCCTCCACCGTGATGCCATGCGCGGCGAGCGGCTGCAGCAGCGCATCCAGCGCACCTACCTCGGCATGCACGGGGATGCGCAGTGCATGCCGCGTCAGCGTCTCGCCAATGGGCAGCACCTTCAGCGGTGCCATGGCCTCGGGCCTGAAGCCCAGCGGTGCCACGCGTTGCGCAGGCGCCGCGTGGGCGAGCCGGGCCACGTCCACCAGGTCGGCGATGACGGCCGAGGCGGTCTGCTCGGACCCCGCTCCGGCGCCGTAGTACATCGTCACGCCGGCGGCATCACTGTTCACCATGATGCCATTCATCGAGCCGTTAACCCCGGCCAGCAAGGATTCTTCGGGCACGAGGCATGGATGCACGCGCAACTCCAAGGCATCGGCGCGGCGCTTGGCGAGCGCCAGCAGCTTGATGCGGTAGCCCAGTGCCTGGGCCATGTCGTGGTCACCGGGCTGTAGCGAGGCGATGCCTTCGACGTGCACCTCGTCGAAGCGCACCGGCGTGCCGAAAGCCATTGCGGCCAGCAGCGCGAGCTTGTGGGCGGCGTCCGTGCCCTGAACGTCGAAGGCCGGATCGGCCTCCGCGTAGCCCAGACGCTGCGCCTCGCGCAGTGCGGCGCCGAAGGACATGCCCTTGTCGCGCATCTCGCTGAGCACGAAGTTGCTGGTGCCGTTGACGATGCCCGCCAGCCACTCGATGCGGTTGCCCGCCAAGCTTTCGCGCAGCGCTTTCACGATCGGGATGCTGGCCGCGACCGCGCCTTCGAACGCCACCATCACGCCGTGCCGGTGCGCGGCCTCGAAGATCTCGTCGCCGTGCAGCGCGAGCAAGGCCTTGTTGGCGGTGACCACGTGCTTTCCGTGCGCGATGGCGTCGAGCACGGCTTCGCGCGCAACGGTGCAGCCGCCGATGGCTTCCACTACTACGTCGATGTGCGGATGCCGCACCACCTGCGCCGTACTGGCCACCACCTCCACCTTGGACCCGACGATTTCCCGGGCTCGCGGCAGATTGCGCGCCGCCAGCAGGCACAGGTCGATGTCGCGCCCGGCGCGCGCACGGATCAGCGCGCGGTTGCGCGTGATGACGCGGTAGGTGCCCGAGCCGACGGTGCCGATGCCCAGCAAGCCCACGCGCAGCGGCGACGAGGAGGGTGAGGGGGCGTGGATGGCGGCGGAATCGAAGCGGTGCATGGGTTTCTCCGTGATGAGCCGGTGGCGGACGGAGAAACGACAAGGCCCCGTCCATCGCTGGCGGGGCCTTGGAAGTGGTGCGTGTTCAGACTGCTGCGCTCACCTCCACGTGCCGCGCCTGGCGGACGTGGTGGTAATCATCGTGGTAATCGCGATCAGCAGGCGCATGGGCAAATGATGCTTGCGCAACCGCGCTGGTGTCAAGCCGTTCCGTGGCTTCCCGGCTTCAGGAGCCGGGCTGGCCAATCCACTTGCTCACGGCCGGTGCCTGCCAGGCGGCCAGCGCGTCCAGCAGCCGCGCAGGATCGGTGTCGATGACGACCATGTCGCGGTGCTCGGCCGGCATGAAGCCTTCCGTGGCGGCGTGGTCCAGCATCGCACGCAGCGGCGTGAAGTAGCCGCGCAGGTTCAGCGCGCCGCAGGCCTTGGTGTGCTCGCCCAGTTGCGTCAGCGTCGCGGCCTCGAACAGCTCTTCCAGCGTGCCCAGGCCGCCAGGCAGCGCAATGAAGGCATCGGCCAGCGCGGCCATGCGCATCTTGCGCTCGCGCATGGTCTCGACCACCTCGTGCAGCGACAGCCGCGGGTGCAGATGCCCGCGCGCATGCAGCCGCTGGTTGATCACGCCCGTGACCGTGCCGCCGGCATCCAGCACCGCATCGGCCACCACGCCCATGAGTCCCTTGCTGGTGCCGCCGTAGACCAGCCCCAGGCCGCGTGCCGCGATCTCGCGGCCCAGCGCCGCGGCGCCCTCGGCGTAGTCCGGCGAGTTGCCGAAGTTGGATCCACAGAACACTGCCACGCTTTTCATGCTGTTCGCGCCCACTGGGCGTCCCGGGAAATGGAAGGATTGTCAGGGCCGCACTGCGGGCGCGCCGGCAGCCGCCGTGCGCGCTTCAAGTTGCGGACGCTGCCGAAATCTTTGCCGAGGTCGGGCATGGGCGCGGCGTTGTTGCTCCGTGCCGCCGCCGGGCGTGAGGCCGATCATGCCCCCTGGCGTGGCAGTTGCTTGCAAGGTTTCACGCGGGAACAGGGACGAGACGCATGACAAGGGTCCAGAGCAGGAAGCGCCTGATGGCGCTGCAGCGCAGTGCCGCGCTGGTGTGCTCCTCGGCCGGCTTCGAGCAGTTGGCGGCCAGCGTGCTGCAGTCATGCTTGCCACTGCTGGGGGATTTCGGGTTTTTCGACGTGGACCTGGGAGCCGAGATCGTGCGTACTGCGCGGGCGCACGAGGATCCGGCCACGGAGCAGCTGTTGCGCTCTACCCGCTGGGTACGCCAGGGCCGTGACGACGGCCTGAACTTGTGTGCGCTCACTACTGGCGAGCCGGCCGTCCACACCGCCATCGACGAGGCCTGGTACCGGCGCGCCGCCCGCGACGACGGCCATTTGGTCGGGATGCGGCAGCTCGGCTTCCGCTCGATGATCAGCGTGCCCTTGCGCTTCAACGGCGAGCTGGTGGGAGCGTTGACGCTCTTCATGAGCCACTCGCAGCGCCGGCATGGCGCGGACGACGTTGCGCTGGCCCAGGACATCGCCGATCTCGCGGCGCCCGCGGTGGCCAACATGCGGCTGCTGACCGCCGAGCGCCAAGCCCGGCTGGCGGCCGAGGCGGCACAGCGGCGGCTGCAGCTGCTGGCCGCGGCCAGCAGCGAGCTGTCCCAGTCGCTGAACCCGGACGCCACGCTGCAGACCATGGCCCGGCTGCTGGTGCCCGAGGTGGCAGACTGGTGCCGCATCGATCTGGTCGATGCCCAGGGGCAGGTCACGGTGGCGCTGGTGTGCAACCAGAACGCCGACTTGGCGGCGCGCATGGAAAGCCTGGCGCGGCGCTGGCGCGCGCCCGCAGACACGCCGGGCTCGATCGATTGGACCATCCGGCACGCCCAGCCCTACCGCGGCGGCGTCAGTCGCGAGCACATCGAAATGGTTACCGACCCCGAGGTGGCCGGGCTGCTGCGCGCCATCGGCGTGCACGACTCGCTGATGGTGCCGCTCGTCGCGCGCGGCCGCACGCTGGGCGCGATTGCCATGTTGCAGGCGGAGTCCGGGCGGCGCTTCGACGACAGCGACCAGGACCTGCTGACGCAGCTCGCCCACCGCGCGGCGCTGGCGTTGGACAACGCGCGGCTATTCGCACAGGCCGAGGAATCGCGGCGCCAGGCCGAGCAGGCCAGTCGCGCCAAGGACGAATTTCTCGCCATGCTGGGCCACGAACTGCGCAACCCACTGCACCCCATCGTCACGGCGCTGGCCTTGATGGACCAGCCAGACCGGCGCACCCATGAGCTTGCCCGCCAGGTGCTGGACCGCCAGGTGCAGCACCTGACGCGGCTGGTGGACGACCTGCTCGACGTGGCGCGCATCGCCGAGGGTCGTATCACGCTGGCGCTGGACTACGTGGACATGACGGCCCTGGTCACTGAGGCGGTCGAGACGGTGCGGCCGACGCTGCAGGGCAAGGGTATCGACTGCCGGCTGGAGCTGCCGGTGGCGCCGGCCATGGTCCGCGGTGACCGCACGCGGCTGTTGCAGGTCATCACCAATCTGCTGGTGAATGCCTGCAAGTTCACGCAAGCCGGCGGCACGGTCGCGACCGCGCTGTCCGTGGTCGCCGGCGAGGTGGAGCTGCGCGTGACGGACGATGGCGCTGGCATCGATCCGGCCCTGCTGCCGGAGGTGTTCGATTCCTTTGTGCAGGGCGCGCAGGCCGCAGCACGCAAGCAGGGCGGGCTGGGGCTGGGGCTGGCGATCGCCCGGTCGCTGGTGGGCCTGCATGGCGGGCGCATCTCTGCCTACAGCGACGGCAGAGGGATGGGCAGCAGCTTCCGCATCGTCTTGCCGCTGCTGGCGGCTACAGGCCCGGCAGATGCCGAGGAGCCTGCACCGTCCACCCGGTGCGCCGTGGCGGCCCGGGTGCTGGTGGTCGATGACGCGGAGGATGTGCGCGCAACCATGTGCGAGATCCTGGCTGGCCAGGGCTACGAAGTGCGCAGTGCTGCGGACGGCCTGCAGGGACTGGAGATCGCCAGGGCCTTCGTGCCCGAAGTGACGCTGTGCGACATCGGCATGCCCGGACTGGACGGCTACCAGGTGGCGCGGCAATGGCGCCAAGACCCTGTGCTGCAGGCGTCGGGCCTGATCGCCATCACGGGCTACGGGCGTGCGCCGGACCAGGCGCTGGCGCGGGAAGCCGGCTTCGATCGCCACTTGACCAAACCGGTGAGCGCCGAGATGCTGCTGGACTTGGTGGCGGCGTTGGTTCAGGCGGGGCGGCAACGACGGGCGGCGGCCGAGACGACACACGCCTGAACAAGCCAAGCCGCCTTCCCTGGGCGTGCTGCCTGGGCGACAACCTGTCCAGAAAATTTTCACTGGGGCTTGGCGGAGTGCCGGGGACTGTGTGTATACTCGCGCCCCTCGCAGACACACCCTGAGTTTGCCGCCTAATTTGGAGGCCGATGCAGTGTTGTGCCAAACCAGGAAGCCGTGTTTTTGTGGCGATTGCCATAAAAGCTGTCGACCAGGTTTGCCGCCGGGCGGTGAAGGATGGCGTGCGCATTTGGCGCGTGTCGTCTGAAATACCGGTCGTATGGTTTGTGAGGGGCGCGAGGAAAAACCAAGCGCTTGACTAGGGTTTTTCCTTATGTCAAAATTCATTTCTTCGCTGAACGACGCAGCGAACTGAAGCAGGCGGGTGGCGCAGGATGCTGTGGCGCAGTTTGGCTGAAGTGAACAAGGTCGAAGCTCTTTAAAAACATACAGCCGATAAGCGTGGGCGTTCGGATGGTGGCTGAGGTGTCTCAGGGTCGCAAGACCTGAGGCTTTTCGGGGCCTCGAACGCTCGATGCAGAAGTT
>JAEYPG010000477.1 GCA_023410975.1 Pseudomonadota bacterium | reverse complement strand
AGATCAAACCGTGCGTGGTGCTGGTGCGCTTCCTGGCACTGGAGCACCTGCGCACGACCCTGGGCAGCGCCGCCCTGTTCGCCAGGAGTCCGGCACTGCGGCGTGCGGGGTGGCTTCCGGCGGCCATCACCAGCAGCGCGCCGCCCCGCACGGGCGGCGCGGTGGGGCGCTGGGACGACAGCACCGAGGCCCGCCGGCTGAGCGACGAGGCGCGCTGCTTCCTGGCCGCGGGCGACCGCCTCGCCGCCGCCGACAGCCTGGTGAAGCTGAGCGACATCCGGCGCGGCGCAGCGAGTTCCCAGGCGTGAGCATGCCCAGCTCCCCCATGAGCCACCGCGAGCTCACCCGCTGCCTGCGGCTGGCCAAGGTCAGCCTGCCGAGCCGCTGGCGCCGTCGACTGCAATGCCTGTCCAGCCCGCCGTCCTCGGTCCCGACGATTTGAGGCGAAACGGTCTGCATGTCTGGTGGGCAGGAGCCGCGGCAGCCGGCCGCGTTCGAGTGGCTGCGCGAGGTGCCGCCGGCGCCTGGAGTTCGGCAGCGTCGCATGCCCGGCATCAGGCGCTGCTGTTGGCGCTGCAGGGCCTGCTGACGGCGACGGGGGCCGCGACGCCAGCTGCATCGCACCTGAAGTGCCTGTCAACGGAATTTCCAGAATCACCCTGGCCGGCCGGCACAAGCTCCCCAGGCGCGCGTGGGCGCTATCGTCGAGCGGGTGCTTGCCGCCGTGCGCGGCACTCCGGAAGGCCGGGCGCGCGTGGAGCTGTGGCTGCCGCCCGAGCTGGCGCGGCAGGCTCAGGTCCTGCAGACGCAAGCCAGCACCCAGGCAAGCCGGCTCTGTCGCTGCTGTGGCGCGCCGGAGCGATTTCCCTGACGTTGCCGCAGGCGCGGCAAAGCCCCGCGGAGGCACAGCTGATGAAGTTGGAGAGAGCCCGCAAGCCCCGGGATTTTTTAAGGCTCATGCAGGTGAGCCCGTCGCGGTCGTCATCGGAATGCGCGGGAGAGGCCGGCGTTTACGTCGGGGTGGGATAGCGCCCGGCACCCCATGCCGGACATGTGGTTGTGTGACATACCTGCTTTCCCACAATTAAGCTGTATGAAATGACAGTTCGTGTGCTGCGCGTTCGCCTCAAGGACCGCCACGCCAAGTGGCTGGGCGAGCGTGCGCGGGAGGTGAACACAGTCTGGAACTACTGCAACGAACTCAGCCGCAAGGTGTGGGAGCGCGAACGGCGTTTCCTGAGCGGCTATGACTTCTGGCCGTTCCTCAAGGGCGTGACCAAGGAGGGCATCCATCTGCCGGTGCAGACCGTGCAGGAGGTGGCCGAGCAGTTCGCGGCGAAACGTCGCATGGCCCGGACGCCGCGGCTGGCCTGGCGCAAGTCCCGCGGCGCGCGGCGCAGCCTGGGCTGGCTGCCGTTCAAGGTGCGCACCATCCGCTACGCGCACGGACAGGTCTGCTACGCTGGGCAGTGGCTGTCGCTGTGGGACAGCTACGGCCTGGGCGACTTCGAGTTGCGCGCCGGCTCCTTCAGCGAGGACGCGCGCGGGCGCTGGTATCTGAATGTCTGCGTGAGCGAGCCTGAGTTCGTCGGGCCGCTGCCCATGCCGCTCCAGAACGAGTGCGTTGGCATCGACCTGGGCTTGAAAGAGCTCGCGGCGCTGTCCAGTGGCGAGAAGGTCGCCGCGCAGCGCTTCTACCGCGATCTGGAGCCGGCGCTGGCCACCGCGCAGCGCGCCGGCAAGAAGGCGCGCGCGAAGGCTATCCACGCCAAGGTCGCCAACCGGCGACGTGACCACCTCCAGAAACTTTCCACCACCCTGGCGCGCCAGCACCGGGGCATCTTCGTTGGCAACGTCAACGCCGCAGCTCTCGCCCGCACGCGCTTTGCCAAGAGCGTGCTGGACGCGGGGTGGAGCGCGTTGCGGACCATGCTGCAGTACAAATGCGATCGCGCAGGCGTGTGGTTTCGTGAGGTCGACGAAGCATTCTCTACCCAGACCTGTTCTTCGTGCGGCGCGATGCCACCGGAGCGGCCGAGAGGTATCGCAGGTCTTGGAATAAGGGAGTGGACGTGCACTGCATGCGCCTCGGTCCACGACCGGGACGTGAACGCGGCACGGAACATTCTCGCGGCCGGACATGGCCGTCTCGCAGGAGGAATCACCGGCCTTCAGGTTGTGTGAGGATGTCAACAAGCTCATCGACCCCGGGTGCCCGATGCTGCCGCCACTGCTCTACGTGACGCCCATGTCGCGCGCGACGCTGGTCAACATGGCCGCCTACGGCGACATGCTGGCCAATCCGAAAACAAACCATCCAATGATGGAGCTCCACCGCGTGGCCTGGCTGGAAGCCAGCGAGGCCTACCAGACCACGCCTGGCTTCGTGCCGGCGTTCTGCTTCCTGTTCACGACAACGGAGCTCAACGTCGGGCTCGACGAGCAAAGGGAAGCCGGCCACCCACTGCCCAGGTCTGAACGGCTGGACCAGCAGATGGACCTGCTGCGCTCGCACCTCACTGTCCTGGAACTGGAGATGCCCGGTCTGGGCGCGCGGCTGGGACAGCCCATGCGGCTGTCCGGCGCGGTGTTCGAGGCTACCCGGCTGCGTCTGGTGCGGCAGTGTGCCAGCTCATCATCGGCCGGGAGTTCCTGGATGAGGAAGACGCTCCCGTGAGCAAGCCGCTGCACCGCGTGGTGCTGGGCACCGACGTTTGGCCTGACCCGGACGGCGCCATTCAGTACGCGCAGATTAGCGTCTACGCCGAGCGTGGCCCGATGACGGTGAAGGCCTCGGCGAGGCTGCCGCTGGGCTCCCCGACGGCCTTGCTGACCCAGGCATGGCGTGAAGCCGATGTGGAGCATCACACCCAGGAAATCGTGGAACTGCCCAGCATGTCACGGGAGACAGTCCTGCGCGGCTCCGATGGGCGCGACCTGGCGCGCAACGGCGTCGGAAACTGGGTGGAGCGCAAGCTGCTGATGCTCGGGACCGATGCGGAGGTGCTGCTTACGCCGGACTGGGAGTCGGTGCTCCAGGCGATACCGACGCAGCTTCCGCCTCAGGAGCGCGATACGCTGGGCAGGTTGCCCGTGCCCGAGCTGCTCAGTCGGAAACTGAGGTTTCCCGACCTGGTGCGCCAGCGCTATCGCGCCGATGTGGCCGCCTTTCTCGAAGGCCTGGTCGCGCAACCCGGCGTGGCCTACGGTACAGCGGTGGCCAGGCTGTTCCAGGCGTTTCCGCAGTTCAGCGGTCTGCCGCCTGCTGCCGTCTACGAGGCTGTTCCGCGGCCGGGCATGTGGTCCGCGTGGCATTTCATGGCCGTGCAGGGGCGCCTGTTTCGCGTCAGGGACACGTTGCTGCAGCGCCTGGCCCTGACGGACGTGGAGCACGGCCTTCCGGCGTCCTTCGTCCACAGTCCCTACCCGGACTGCTACTTCACGCTGCAAACGCCCTTGTCCACCGAAGACGGCGAGTACAAGGTGCTGGGCTTCTACGTCAGCGAGCGGCACCTGACGCCGCAGGAATGCGAGCAGCTGGACCAGGCTGCAGGCACGCGCGTCGTGGCGATCACCCTCGTCCACGAGGAGCAGGACGCCTTCGTCAGCATCGAGGCCATGACCACCCAGTGGGCCTTCCAGCCTGACGACACATCGGACTTCAGCGAGACGCTGGAGGAGGTTTTCCAGGTAGCACGTACCGGCAAGGGCGTGCGCCAAGGTGTGCCGGAGGCCGAGCTGAAGCTGCAGAAAGACGCCCTGCTGCTCGCATGCAAGGTGCTGCTGTACGTGGGGCTCAAGAACGCCCGTCTGGTGGACCAGCCTCTCAAGTCCGCGCTCATGAGTCGGGTGCGCCAAGCCAAGGGCAAGGAGAAGGACCGGTTGTGGGCCAGGGCACAGGCCACGTGCGACTACATCGACGTCGGCCCGGAGGAGGCGCTGCCCGAAATGCCGCCCAGCGTCAGCGGGCACACCGACAGGACCGTGCGGCCGCATTGGCGCCGCGGCTACTACCGGCCGCAGGCATTCGGGCCGGGGCGGTCGGAGCGCCGAACGGTCTGGATCGAGCCGGTGCTGGTGCGGGCCGATCGGCTCACCGGCGGCGACGAACCGCCCAGGCCCGACTACATCGTGCATTGATCTGGCAGGCAGAAAGGAAAGCGATGCCGAAGGATTCGATGACGGCCGAGGAGTTCGACAGCCTGGGCGAGCGGCTGGGGCGCATGACGCCCGAGAGCGTGGCCATCGCGCGGGAAGTGCTGGTGGACGGGGTTCCCAAGTTCGTTGTGGCTCAGCAGCACAACATCACCAAGCCGCGCGTGGGAGCCATTGTCGAGCGGGTGCTTGCCGCCGCTCAGGACGTGCCAAGGGACTGGGTACGGGTGGAGGTCTGGCTGCCGCCAGAGCTGGCACAGCAGGTGCGGGAGATGGAGGCGCAGGCTCGTGCCCGGGTCAAGGCTGGGGTGAGCTCAGACCTGTTTGGATCCTGATGTAGTCGCGCCTGGAAGCGACTGAGGGCAAAGGCCGACGATGATGTCCATGTGAGGATGCAACGTCGAGATGGAGCCCATGAACCGCCTTGAGCTTGGCACCGAGGAAGTGGACTGTGGTGGGGGTTTTCGCTATCAAGGGCTGACGATCCACATCGATGGCCGCAGCTTCATCCGTTTGGTCTGCGAGGTGGAGCGCCCCATGGCAGCGCGTGAAGGTCATCCAGACCTTGCAGGCAGCTATGCCTGGGTGCCTGCAGACAAAGACGCGTTGCGCGAGCTGCAGCCCCAAGCGGAGCCGAAGTCCAAGCCGCTTCTGCTGCAGTGCACCTGTGGCGAAGCCGGATGCTGGCCACTTCTCGCGGACGTGATCACCGATGGCGACGTCGTCACTTGGAGCAACTTCGAGCAGCCGCACCGCGGTCCAGACCCAGGGGCAGGGTGCTGGCGTTACGAGGGGTTCAGGCCCCTTGTCTTTGATGCGGGGCTGTATGCGCTGGAAGTCGCTCGGCTCGAGGCGGCACTTCAGCTGCGAGCGTAACGATGCCTGACTGTGCGCGGTTGGGCGCAGCAGGGGGTGGCGTGGGGGCACGATAACGCGCTGGTGGCGCTTGCTACTGCCAGCGCTGACGCAACAGGTGCGGGAGATGGAGTCGCCAATCGCGCGCCGGCAAAGAAGGGGTCGAGAGCAGATTCACAGCGTCCATGAGGTAGCCAAATCGGCCGCCTATGCCTCCTCAGGCAGCTACAGCAGCATCGCGTGCTGCGTGGCCGTGTGCAGGTCGCGCAAGGCCCGGTTGAGGGCGGTGCGCGGATCGGCGGCGGTCAGGCCGCACAGAGGATACGCCGGCCACAGCCTCATGCGCCGTGCGCATCCACAGCCAGCGCCGCATCGCACAGCGGCTTCTCGACTACCGAGTAACCGTCGCGTTCGCCCACGGTTCCACCTTGAGCCTAGCGCAAGACGGCTCATGTTCTACGGTCGGCAAACGGGCTCATCTCATGAACACTGCGCCGCGACACCGCGCTGGTACGAAGGCCGTGGCGGTAAAGCCGGCCCATTTTGCGTTTCGCGAGTGAATGGCAAGCTTTGCAAGTGGGGTAGAGTGCTCTTGCAACCATATCAGAGGAGGGTGAGATGCCACGGATGTTCAACGACGAGGTAGAGGCAGCGGGAGCCGGGCAGAAATCACAGTTGCGAGCGCTACAAGCGTGGATCTACCTGCTCGGCAAAGCCACCAATCGACAACTCGTCTTGTACCCTGAATTGAGCGCGATAATGGGCTATGGCGACGAACGCCCGCTGGCGCGTATTCTCGGCTTCGTAGCCTACTATTGCCAAGAACACGGCTTGCCACCATTGACCGTCATTGTGGTGAATCGCTTTGGGGAACCTGGGGGTGGCTTCCCAAATCCTGATAATCTTTCTCTTGGCCAACTGCGTGAGCAGGTCTACGGCTATAACTGGTTCGGCCTCATGCCGCCGACCATCGATGAGTTCGAAGAAGCACGCGACGCTGTTGTTGGCTAAACACCCACGTTGCGCGCCGCCGCGCTGAGTATCGTCACGATGCTGGCGCGGCTGGCGGCCGCGGCCAACGGCCAAGAGGTGGTGCGCCGGCCCTACTTGGTCGAGCAGGTCACCGATGCCCAGGACCGCCCGGTGGCGACGGCAGCCACGCGTGCCGACGGGACCGACGGCCCCCTGGCCGGCGCCGAGCCGCCGGGCGTGTCACCCGCCGTGGCGCAGCAGGTGATGCAGGCCCTGCTGCGTGGCACGGCTACGGGCGGTACCGGGGAGGTGGCGTGCCGGCACGTCTTTGGCGCGCGTTGTGCCGGCGCTGGCGCGCGCTTCGCCGGCAAGACCGGCACGCCCAGCTTCTCGCTCGACGAGCTCACCTTCCGCAGGCGCGTGCGCGCTGTCGCGCCAACCCGCGCCAGGAGGACTGCCAGGAGCGGCCGATGAAGTACTACGTCGCGGCGGTGCGTGGCAGCGGCAACGCACCGCCCTGGGAGAAGGTCGTGGCCGTCATGAGCGAGCGCAACTGGTACCTGACGCAGGCCAGGCTGCCAGCCGCGGTGCGCGACCGCGTGCACGGCGGTATCAACGACGTCAACAACATCGCGGCCGAGATCGCGTTGCGCGTCATTGATGCCGCGAAGGAACCTGTGGGCGAGCGGCGCTGAACTCGGCGCTCTCACGCCGCGCGTTCACGGTTTCGTCAATCGCAGCTGCTACGGCGAGCCAGCGCCAATGGCAGCAGGGCTTATGTATGCCGCAAGCGGTTTACCCTCCACCCGATACCCGACGGTGGCGGATTGCGTTGAGATGGTCGGCCAGTTCTTTTGCGGTGCCTTTAGCCACGAAGATTCGAACCAGGCGAACCTTGCCAAACTCCTTCTCAAGCTCCTTCATTCGGACCGGATGGTTGCCTTGTCGGAAGCGGCGGGTCGCTGATCGCGGCTCGGGGAAAATCTCGTAGACGCCCCAGCTGCGCGGGCGCGTCAGGTATCCGTCACTGGTCAACTGCTCGGGATTGACGCCTTTGGCAAGCAAGCCTTCCTCGATGGGGTCAGTCATTGGTTTCTCTCGACATCAGTCTTGTGTAGTCGCGGCACTTGGGTGCCTGCCTCCATATGCGGCTCGCCAGACAACGAACTGGACTCCCATGCATGCGCCGGCGCGACGTGTAACTCAGGTCAGGTCGTCGACAAGCCGGATGCTGAAACACAGGGCGGCGTGGTCCGACATTGCACCGGACCTCCCCGCCAAGCTGTACCCGCCCACGGTCCGAACGAAGCGCGCACCGGTCACGCCGATGTGCTGCGTGTGCAGCACATGGTCGATCTCGCTCGTCGCGCCGTTGGTGCCGAAGTAGCTCGGGCCGTCTGCCGGCTCGGCTCGCCTCCAGCCCGACGCCAGGATGCGCTGGAACTGCGGTCTGAGCCGTGATCCGGTGGCGTGGATCGAGGTATTGAGATCGCCCACCATCACCACCGGCTGGTTCACCAGCGCGTGGGCGGTGTTCTCCAGCCAGTCCCAGGCACGCGGCAGCAGCCCGGCAGTCGCCTTCTGGTACATCGGCACCCTCAAGCCGATGAGCTTGACGCCGATGCTCGGCACCAGGACGGCGGCGATGTTGGCCGGGAACTGCCTGTCGAAGCTCGGCAGCGTCAATGCCATCGGCTCGATCGGCACGCGGGAGGCGACCAGCACGCGGTTCGCCTTCTCGCCGGTGTCGGCCGACAACTGCTGGTGGTGCCAGCCGGCGTCAGCCAGTTGCCCGAGAAAGAACGACTCGTGCTTACCAGGGTAGAACTCGTTGAACACGAGCACGTCCGTGTCCAGTGCCATCGCCGCCGCTGGCGCCTGCGGCTGGAACGCGGTCATGCCGACACGGTGGTTCAGGTTCCACACGGCCACCTGGAGCTGGGCCTGCGTGGCCTGGACGCAGCACGCAGACTGCTGACCGGGTGCCTCAAGGATGCTGCTCATGCAAGTCACTTTCCCTGGGCCAGGGCAGGCAGGCCCGCGTACTCGCTGGCATGCGAGCCGCCGTGGTTGGCCATGCCCGGCTTGGTGAGGCAGCCCTTGGGAGCGGCGTAGCTGTCGATGCGGCGCAGCGGCTGCTCGTGCCAGTTGATGTTGAAGGCCGCGAGCCTGGGAAAGAAATACAGCGAGTTGTAGGGCAGGTGGTCGTGGATCCACCAGGCCATGTCGGTCCAGCGGCCGCCGCGCTCGATGTGGTCCACGAGCCACGGCACGACGATGCAGGCCGTGGCACCCCGGCCCCGCTCGTTGGGCCGGTCCCAGATGTGTCCAGCGAAGTTGGCCTCGTTGCTGGCGCAGTTCAGGCCGTTGCGGTTGCCGAACTCGTTGACCAACGGCGAACGGTAGCCCGAGCGGATGTGCAGCCGGCCGAAAGTGGCCTGCAGCGGCTCCAGCAGCTGCTCGCACAGCTGTCGGCCCACCTCGATGGCGGCTTCCGGATCGTCGGGCACGTTGCGCATCTGGTGCCAGGCGGCGATCTCGCTGTGCAGGAAGTCGCGCATGAAGAAGTGGCGCGACAGGCGCACCCGCCCAAAGCTCTCCAGTTGCTCGTACGAGGTGATGGGTTTCATGCTGGGCAGGCCCTCCAGGTGAGTCGTGTTGTCGGGGGGGACGAGCGCGCTCAGCCGCCGGGGTAGCGCTGCCACCAGTAGTCGCTCTCTGCGGAGTCGTAGTCGTCGCCGACCTCCCAGACGCCCACCGTGGCCAGGTCCTCGGCCATGGCCTCGATGACGCCGCGCAACTCCAGGGGCTCCAGCCACGCTTGAGCAATGGCCTGCAGGCCCAGCGCGGCGCCGACGATGTTCCCGGTGATGGCCCCCGTGGAGTCGGAGTCGCCGTCGTGGTTGACGGCCAGGATGACGGCCTGGTCGAACGCGTCCTCGACAACGTCGCGGCTGGCGAGCACGCTGGCGGCGCAGTAGACGGCGATGGCCAGCGCCTCCTCGGCCACCCAGCCCCGGCCCAGCAACGCCACGCATTCGGCGCGCAGCGGCTGTGTGTGCGCGAGATCGCAGGCCTTGCGCAGCAGCTTGATCAGTGGTGCCGCCGGCGAGTTGCGGGACGGCAGCTGCTGCATCGCACGCTGGTGGGCTTCTTCCCACGCCACCCC
>JAEYPG010000466.1 GCA_023410975.1 Pseudomonadota bacterium | reverse complement strand
CCGTGGCGGCGGGCGCGACGGCGGCCTGCTGCTGCGCCATGGCGGCGTGGGCCGCCGCAGCCTGCTGCTGGGCCAGCCGGCGCACGTCTTCCAGGAAGTCGTCCGAGAGGTGGGCCTGCGTGATCTGCGGCTCGCCGGCGGCCATGACGGCGGCGGTGCGCAGCACGTTGGCGAGCTGGCGGATGTTGCCCGGCCAGTCGCAGCGCTGGAACAGCGCCATCACCTCGGCGCTGATGCGCGGCGCGCCCTGCGGGCATTCGTTGGCCAGGATGCGCTGCGCCACCAGGGGCAGGTCGCTGCGCTCGCGCAGCGGCGGCAGCCGCAGCACCAGGCCGTTGAGGCGGTAGTACAGGTCCTCGCGGAACTCGCCGCGCTGGATCATCTCGCGCAGGTTGCGGTGCGTGGCGCCGATGACGGCGATGTCCACCGCGATGGACTTGCCGCTGCCCAGCGGCGTGACGCAGCGCTCCTGCAGCACGCGCAGCAGCCGCGCCTGCAGCGGCAGCGGCATGTCGCCGATCTCGTCCAGGAACAGCGTGCCGCCGTTGGCCTGCACGATGCGGCCGGTGGCGCCCTTGCGCCGCGCGCCGGTGAAGGCGCCTTCCTCGTAGCCGAAGAGCTCGGCCTCGATCAGCGACTCGGGAATGCTGGCGCAGTTGACGGCCACGAAGGGCTGCTTGGCGCGGTTGGACTCCTGGTGCACCGCGTGCGCGAGCAGCTCCTTGCCGGTGCCGGTCTCGCCCAGGATCAGCAGCGGGATGTCGCGGTTGATGATGCGCCGCGCCTTCTGCACCACGGCCTCGATCTGCGGATCGCCGGTTTGCAGGTAGGCCAGGCCCGTGGGCAGCGCGCCGGGCGCTGGCGCCGGGATGGTTGCGTCCGCAAGCGCCGGTGCCTGGGGCGCCGGGCCCTGCGCGGCGGCCGGGGCCGCCGGGATCTCCAGCGCCGGCGCGCCGGCCGGCACGGCGGCGAAGGCCAGCGACGCCCAGTCCATGCGGGCGTTGGCCAGGAACTGGCGCCCGTCGGGCAGCATCAGCTTCATGGGCAGCGCCAGCGGGCTGCGGAAGTGGTCCACCACGGCGGCGACGGTGGTGCCGAAGAGCGTGGACAGCGTCTGGTTGCGCAGCGCCACGCCGGAGATGCCCAGCTGGTCCAGCGCGCTGCGGTTGGCACCCACGAGCTTGCCGTCCGCGCCCACCACCACGATGCCTTCGAGCAGCGTGCCGATGAACTCGGGGCGGCTGTGGAAGTGCAGCCGCAGCCGGTTGGCGCAGTGGTCGTTGAGCCAGTGGTTCTCGATCATGCGCGCCGACATGCGCACCAGCCCCATGGTGTGCTGGTGGTAGGTGCGTTGGTCGGCGCTGACGTCGAGCACTCCCAGCATGTTGCCCCGCGGGTCGAAGATGGGCGCGGCCGAGCAGGTGAGGAACTGGTTGGCGTGCATGAAGTGCTCGTCGGCATGCACGAGGGTGGGCCGCTCGGCGAACAGCGCCGTGCCGATGGCGTTGGTGCCCTTGGAGTGCTCGGCCCAGTTCACGCCCGGCGACAGCGCCACCTTGCCCGCGCGCGTGAGGAACTCCTCGTCGCCGACGCTATGCAGGATGGTGCCGTGCGCGTCGCACAGCACGATCATGCTTTGCGTGCCTGCGATCTGTTCCAGCAGCAGTTCCATCACCGGCGCCGCATGCGCGAAGAGCTTGCGGTTGCGCTCGCGGGCGTCGTTGAGGTCGCTGCGCATGAGCGGCTCGTAGTCCGGTCGTTCGATGCGCGTCAGGCCCAGCGCCGCGCAGCGCTCGTGCGACTGCTTGATCAGGTCGACATGGGCCGCCGTGCCTTCGGCCGGCGCCGCAATGCTGCTGCGGTGGATCGACATGGGTGCTTCGTCTCCGTGGCGCACCTTTTCGGCACGTCCGTTCATGGGGCTGCGCCACCGCGGTCCTGTGTCCCACGTGGCTGCAGCATTGTTTCATTCTTGAGCAAATGCTCAAACGCGGGCGCAATGCTGTAGCAATCCCCGGGCACTGTCCACCCGGCTTACCCGCATCCTTACCGTTTCCTGAACGCCAAAACGCACGTTTCGGCTTTCGTGGCATAGGCCTTGCAAAAGTCCGGCCTGTTCGATGTCACAACTCAGGAGACAACCATGCCCGCGCGTTCCGCACTCCGTTTTTCCTCGCGCCTGCTGGCGCTGCTGGCCGGCGTGATGCTGGCTGGTGCCGCCGTGGCCCATGGCGACGTCACGCCGCAGGCCGTTGACACCAAGGATCTGCCGTCGCTGGGCGACGACTGGCGCGACCAGAACCCGTTCCGCGGCAACGACAAGGCCATCAAGATCGGCTCCTCGGCCTACAACCAGAACTGCGCGCGCTGCCACGGCCTGGAGGCCATCTCCGGCGGCATCGCGCCGGACCTGCGCAAGCTCGACAACGAGTGCGCCTCGCAGAAGATCGAGAACAAGAAGGCGGCCTGCGTGAAGGACGTGGACGACTACTTCCTCAACACCGTGCGCCGTGGTCGCACCCGCAACGGCGCCGTGTACATGCCGCCGTTCGAGGGCACGCTCAACCAGGAAGCGATCTGGTCGATCAAGGCCTACCTGGAAACCCGCCGCGAGAAGCCGCTCTGATGGACCGCCCGCCCATCACCATGAAGCGCCGCTCGATGCTGGGTGCGCTGGCCGGCGCCGGCGCCGCGGCGCTGGGGCTGCCGCTGACGCTGTCGGCCACGCCGCTGGAGAAGATCAAGGAGCGCGGCTCGCTGACCGTGGCGCTCTACAACGAATTCCCGCCGTTCCACGACCAGGGCAAGGGCATCGACGTCGAGCTCGCCGGCGCGCTGGCGCAGGCGCTGAACGTGAAGCTGTCGGTGCTGCCGTTCCCGGCCGGCGAGGCCATGAACGACGACCTGCGCAACATGGTCTGGAAGGGCCACTACCTGGGCTACGGCCCCGCCGACGTGCTGCTGCACGTGCCGGTGGACCGGCCGCTGATGCAGGAGAACCCGCAGGTCAGCATCTTCGGCCCCTACTGGCGCGAGCGCGTGGCGCTGGCCCGGCGGCTGGACGCGGTGCCCACGCTGGAGAGCCTGGCGCAGCTGGGCAAGGCGCGCGTGGCGGTGCCGGGGCTGTCGCTGGCGGGCTGGCTGCTCATCGGCGCCGACGGCGGCGCCTACCGCGAGCAGCTGGTGACGACCTTCAAGGACGGCGTGCTGGCCGCCCAGGCGCTCAAGAACGGCGAGGTGCCGGTGGCCGCGGGCAACCTGTCCGAGCTGCAGAGCGTGCTGCGCGGCCAGAGCGGCATCGCCATCGAGCCGCTGCCCAGCCCGCGCGCGCCGCGCGAGGGCTGGGCCGTGGGCATGGCGGTGAAGAAGGACGCCACCGAGCTCGCGCAGGCGCTGCAGGGCGCCCTCAACGACATCGCCAAGGACGGCCGCCTGGCGGCGATGTTCGACCGGCACAACGTCAGCTGGCGGCCCGTGTAGCAATTTGGAGCAATAGGCCTGCGCCTTCTGGGGTTTCACCCATGTAGGCGTGGGCCTCTTGCGCAATCAACATAGGTATGCAAGTGCATAGGGGTCCGTGGACTCCTGGCGTCCGGCGAGCGCAGCCCCTGGCGCGCGAGGAGCCGGACGATTTTTTTGGCCTCCAACATAGGCAGTGCAGTGCATAGGGACCGCGGGGATGGCGCCGGCGCGCCGGGGAACGGGGTCCGAATGAAGGGAAAAGCCATGCAGAAGTCGCTTCACATCAACCCGGACAAGTGCACCGGCTGTCTCCAGTGCGAGATGGCGTGCAGCTTCGAGAACTACGCCACCTTCGCGCCGGCCAAGTCGCGCATCAAGGTGTTCGATTTTCATCACACCGGCCGCAAGGTTCCCTACACCTGCACGCAGTGCGACGAGGCCTGGTGCCTGCACGCCTGCCCGGTGGAGGCCATCACCATCAACGCGCTCACCGGCGCCAAGGTCGTGAACGAGACGACCTGCGTGGGCTGCAAGGTGTGCACCATCAGCTGCCCCTTCGGCACCATCAACTACGTGCAGGAGACGGGCAAGGTCCAGAAGTGCGACCTCTGCGGCGGCGACCCGGCCTGCGCCACCGCCTGCCCCACCGGCGCCATCACCTACGTGGACGCCAACTGGACCGGCCTCGGAAAGATGGCCGCCTGGGCCGAGAAGCTCGGCAACCCGGCCGCCGCCGCCTGACACCACAGATCTGAGGAGCAGCACATGTCCTGGGCAGGAAAAATCCTTCGCGTCAACCTCACGGACGGCACCGTCAAGTCCGAGCCGCTGAACATGGAATGGACGCGCGAATATCTCGGCTCGCGCGGTTTGGGCACCAAGTACTTCGTCGAGGAAGTCGATGCCAAGGTCGACCCGCTGTCGGCCGAGAACAAGATCATCTGGGCCACCGGTCCGCTGACCGGCACCATGGCCTCCACCGGCGGGCGCTACACCGTCATCACCAAGGGCCCGCTGACCGGCACCATCGCCTGCTCCAATTCCGGCGGCTACTGGGGCGCGGAGCTCAAGTTCGCAGGCTGGGACATGATCATCTTCGAGGGCGCGTCCCCGAAGCCCGTGTACCTCTACGTCGAGAACGACAAGGCCGAGCTGCGCGACGCCAGCCACCTGTGGGGCCACAGCGTCTGGGAAACCGAGGAGACGCTCAAGAAGCTGCACCAGGACCCGCTGCTGCGCATCAGCACCATCGGCCTGGCCGGCGAGAACAAGGTGCTGTTCTCGGCCATCGTCAACGACCTGCACCGCGCCGCCGGCCGCTCGGGCGTGGGCGCCGTGATGGGCAGCAAGAACCTCAAGGCCGTGGCCGTGCGCGGCACCCTGGGCGTGGGCAACGTGGCCAACCCCAAGGAGTTCATGAAGGTCACCTTCGAGAAGAAGAAGGTGCTGGCCGACAACGCCGTGACGGGCCAGGGCCTGCCGACCTACGGCACGCAGGTGCTGATGAACGTCATCAACGAGATCGGCGCGCTGCCCACGCGCAACCACCGCGACGTGCAGTTCGACGGCGCCAAGGACATCTCGGCCGAGGCCATGGCCGCCCCGCGCGCCACCGACGGCAAGAAGCACCTGGTGACCAACCAGGCCTGCTTCGGTTGCACCATCGCCTGCGGGCGCATCTCCAAGATCGACGAGACCCACTTCTCGGTGCAGAACAAGCCGCAGTACTGGGGCGCCTCCGGCGGCCTGGAGTACGAGGCGGCCTGGGCGCTGGGCGCGGCCAACGGCGTCAACGACCTGGAGGCGCTGCAGTACGCCAACCTGCTGTGCAACGAGCAGGGCATGGACCCGATCAGCTTCGGCGCCACCATCGGCGCGGTGATGGAGCTGTACGAGATGGGCGTGCTCACCGCCGAGCAGATCGGCACCGAGGCCCCCTTCGGCTCGGCCCAGGCGCTGTGCGAGCTCGCCGAGATGACGGCCAAGGGCATCGGCTTCGGCAAGGAGATCGGCCTGGGCTCCGCGCGCCTGACCGCCAAGTACGGCCACCCCGACCTGAGCATGAGCGTCAAGGGCCAGGAGTTCCCGGCCTACGACAGCCGCGGCATCCAGGGCATGGGCCTGACCTACGCCACCAGCAACCGCGGCGCGTGCCACCTGCGCTCGTACACCGTGGCTTCGGAAGTGCTGGGCATCCCGGTCAAGACCGATCCGCTGACCGCCGAGGGCAAGCCCGAGCTGGTCAAGGCCTTCCAGGACGCCACCGCCGCCTTCGACGCCGCGGGCATCTGCATCTTCACCAGCTTCGCCTGGACGCTGGCCGACGTGCAGCCGCAGGTCGCGGCCGCCTGCGGCGAGGAGTTCACGCTGGAGAAGATGAACGAGATCGGCGAGCGCATCTGGAACATGGAGCGCGACTTCAACAACCGCGCCGGCTTCACCGCCAAGGACGACACGCTGCCCAAGCGGCTGCTGACCGAGCCGGCCAAGACCGGCCCGGCCAAGGGCCTGGTCAACAAGCTGCCCGAGATGCTGCCCAAGTACTACGAGATCCGTGGCTGGGACACCGAAGGCCGCCTCAAGCCCGAGACCCGGGAGCGCCTGGGCCTCTGATGCCCATCCGCTGCCGAGACTGAAAGGTGCCCGTCACACCCGCGAAGGCGGGTGTCCACGAATCCGGGCGGCATCCCAGCCGGCGTGGCTGCCCGCCTTCGCGGGCATGACGGGGGATTCTTCAGCTTCGGCCAAGTAATCGAATGAGGCTCCGGCACCGCTGGCACAAGCACGGCATGAAGGCGGTCCCGGGCCGCCTTTTTCTTTGGAGCAGTCCATGTTGACTCACCTGATCCTCGGCGCCGGTCCGGCCGGTGTCATTGCGGCCGAAACCATCCGCAAGCACGCGCCGCGCGACCGCATCCTCATCGTCGGCGACGAGGTCGAGCCGCCGTACTCGCGCATGGCCATTCCGTACCTGCTGGTCGGGCGCATCGGCGAGCCCGGCACGCACCTGCGCCACAGCCCCGACCACTACGAGCGGCTGCGCATCGACCTCAAGCGCGGCGTGCGCGCGCTGGCCGTGGACACCAAGGCTCGCAAGGTCTTCTTCAGCGACGACAGCGAGATCGAGTACGACCGGCTGCTCATCGCCACCGGCTCCAGCCCGGTGCAGCCGCCCATTCCCGGCATCGGCAGCCCCGGCGTGCACACCTGCTGGACGCTGGAGGATGCGCGCGCCATCGCCGCGCGGGCCCAGCCCGGCGCGCGCGTGGTGCAGGTGGGCGCGGGCTTCATCGGCTGCATCATCATGGAAGCCCTGGCGCTGCGCGGCGTGAAGCTCAGCGTGGTGGAGACCGGCGACCGCATGGTGCCGCGCATGATGGGGCCCACCGCCGGCGGCATGATCCGCCAGTGGGTGCAGTCCAAGGGCGTGGACGTGCACACCGGCGCGCGCGTGCAGGCCATCGAGACCGCGGGCAACGGGTTGCGCGTGAAACTGTCCAACGGCGAGGTGCTGGAGGCGGACCTGGTCATCAGCGCCACCGGCGTGCGGCCCAACATCGGCTTCCTGTGGGGCAGCGGCGTGCGCTGCCTGCAGGGCGTGCTCACCGACGAGCACCTGCAGACCAGCGTCGCCGGCGTCTATGCCGCGGGCGACTGCGCCGAGGCCTTCGACATCGTCAGCGGACGCACCATCGTCAGCGCCATCCAGCCCAACGCGGCGGAGCAGGCGCGCGTGGCGGCGCTGAACATGGTCGGCCAGCGTGCGGTGCTCAACGGCGTCACGCAGATCAACGTGCTCGACACGCTGGGGCTGATCTCCACCAGCTTCGGCAACTGGCAGGGCGTGCCTGGCGGCCAGAGCGCCGAGCTCGTGGACCAGGACGCCGGCAAGGCGCTGAGCCTGCAGTTCGACGGGGACCTGCTCGTGGGCTGCAACAGCGTGGGCTGGACGCAGCACGTGGGCGCCATGCGCGGCCTGGTCGAAGGCCAGGTCAAGCTCACGCCCGAGTGGAAGCAGCGCCTGATCGACGACCCCACGCAGCTGATGCCCGCCTACCTGGCCTGCGCCCAGGCGCAAGAGGCCCGCGGGCTGGGCAAGCAGCAGCCGTATTGAGCGCGGGGTCGCCAAGGCTGCGGGCAACATCACGACCCATGCGCATCACTTTCAAGCTCTACGCCAGTCTCACCGAGTACCTGCCGCCCGCGGCGCGCAGCGGCAACGCGGTGCAGCTCGACCTGCCCGAGGGCAGCACCATCGCGCAGGCCGTGGAACCCTACGGCCTGCCGATGAAGCTGGTGCACCTGGTGCTGGTCAACGGCAGCTTCGTGCCGCCGGAGGCGCGCGCCACGCGCGCGCTGGTCGAGGGCGACGTGCTGGCCATCTGGCCTCCGATCGCCGGGGGCTGAGGTCCGTGCGGTTGCTGCAGTGCCCCGCCGAGTTCGAGCGGGAGATGGGCTGCACCGCTGCCGAGCTGGTGCACTGGCTCCCCGGCGCCGCCGCGCCGCACACGGTGCGGCAGCGCGCCGACGGCGCGGACATCGCGCTTGACGAGGGCGGGCGGCTGAGCCTGCGCTGGGAGGCGCTGCCGCCGCGGCGCATCGCGCTGCTGTGCGTGCCGCGGCTGAGCTTGCGCTTCGCCTTCGAAGGCGTGGACGAGGCGGCGCGGCTGCGCTTCATGCACCGTTTCGACCTCTATACGCAGCGCGGCGGCGGCTGAGCACCGCCCACGCGCGTCGGCGTTCAGGCTTCGATCAGTGGGAGGCCGATTCCGAGGCGGCCTGCAGAGCCTTGCGCGTTTCCATGCGGCTGGCCAGGGAGGCACTCTGCAGGGTGGGGGCGGGATCGTCGCGCCCGGTGCGGAAGATGCGTACCGAAGCGGCCACCACTTCAGCCTGGCGCTCCAGCGAGTGCGCCGCCGAGGCCAGCTGCTCCACCATCGCCGCGTTCTGCTGCGTGACGCTGTCGAGCTGGCTCACGGACTTGTTGACCAGCTCCACGCCCTGCGCCTGCTCCTGCGCGGCGCGGCTCATGTCGGCGATCAGGCCGAACACCCGGTCCACCGCCTGCGCGCTCTGGCGCACGGTGCGGCCCGTGGCCTCGGCCAGCGCGTTGCCGGCTT
>JAEYPG010000267.1 GCA_023410975.1 Pseudomonadota bacterium | reverse complement strand
CTCCAAAGCATCGCGCGCGTTCAATTAGCTTGAACCCGTACTGTCGGGAACACCCGCTTAGATATTTTGAGCGTTCCGGCCTGGAGCTTTATCACGGCTCACTTCACCCCGGTGAAATTTGGACAATCAATTTGCCAAAAGGAGCAGAACTGTATGGCATCTCGTATCTCAGCGGTCCGCTTACCGGGAGGCTTATTATGAATCTGCATGACATTGACAAGAAAATAGTTATCGATACATACGATCAGTGGTGCTATTACCTACGATATAACTTTCGCCAGATCGACCCAGCTCAAGCCTGCAC
This sequence comes from Pseudomonadota bacterium, assembly GCA_023410975.1. GTDB lineage: Bacteria > Pseudomonadota > Gammaproteobacteria > Burkholderiales > Burkholderiaceae_C > Azohydromonas. The sequence continues at coordinate 4,481 of JAEYPG010000267.1, read as the reverse complement.
TACATTAACAATCACGCAAGATCCTTCCCAACCAGCAACGAAGCTGCTCAAGGGGGAGGCAAATTTTGGTAGCCGTATCGGCCATCCTCTTGCTTTGCATTACTTTGAGGATGCCACTCGATTTAGTTGCCAATAATGCAATAGGGTAGGTCCATTGGCCTACCCCACATCACCGTCTACGTGATTTTCAACACCCTGAAATCACAGATCCAATCAAATGTATTTTCCCACCCAATCTTTAGCAGGGAAATTAATGTGATGCGGATCTTTGCTTCTTTCGTCACCTGTGTTTTCAAATTCACTACAAACAAGTCCATCATACCCATTCTCTCGGCAGAAACTCTTGAACGGCAAATAATGCTCGACGTAATTATGGGTGTCTGCCGTATTTTGGAAAAGGTGTATTTTTTTAGGAAACCCGTTTTTCAGAAGGAATCGCTCGATAGAGGAATCTGACAGATGGTCGCCCTGAGATTCGATCGACTGCTTCAATCTCTGAAGTATGGTAAGATATCGTTCCAAGTAGAACTGTGAATTGGAAACGATGCACCGTTTTCTCATGATACTCGACAGCACGACGGATGGGTAGCCGCCAGCCGACGTTCCGAAAAACACAATATCTTTCAGCCCTAAGCGTGCGCCGGCACATTCGACGATGTCCTGATAAATCGGAAGCAGTTTGTGATTTTCGCTGCTTAGATACCATGCCAATGGAACTTTGGTCTTGTGCAATTCAAACAGGCGATCTGACAAGCAGAGCACACTGATGCCGTCGTAGTCCCAGTTGTAGCCGCGGAATATCGGCGTTTTCCCAATCATGTCCCTTGGGACTGCACCATGAAATACAACAAGCAGCGCCCTGGCGCCTTGTTTAGGCCTCAACAGGAAATCAACATCATTATATTTGTAGTGCTTGATTGCATTAGCATCGATCTGACTCAAATCATTTATTCGAGCACAACCAATCCCATAGCTGTTCAATTCAATTACTCCTTCGACTGATCCTTAAAGCAATTGATTATAAGATGCGGGAAGTTGCCAGAAATCAGCTCATTAAGGTTTTCGTGAAAAGCCGCACGTCAACTTAATCGCAAATGGCGGATGCCTGGACAGTGGACGACGGCAGCAGGGTCGGAAGCCCCTGCGGCACGTCGCGCTGAACTCATGCCCTCCCTCGTACACGTTCCAGCGTGCGCAGACCACCTAGGCCCAGCATGCCTGTGAGCAGCACAAGCAGCGTATCGGTGTCGATCTCTGGCAGCGCCGGCACCTGTTTCCCCAGCACTGCAGCGAACCACGGAAGCAGCGGCCGCAGCAGGAACGTGTACGCCAAGCCGGCGGCGCAGATCCATCCGCACGCCGGCCTCCAGCCACCACGAAACACGTCTGTAGTTGCTTCAGCCGTGTTCGTGGCAGCCTGGGCGAGCGCCAGGCGCAAGTCGGCATCGAGCTGCACGAGCTCGCCGCGCTGGGCCAGCTCGATGGCCTGCATCTTCGCCGCGGCTGCGGCCTGCGGGTCGGCCAACACCTTGTCCAGCACGCCCGCGATCAGCGGAATAAGCGCGGGCCACATCACGAAATCCCCCGCGCGTAGCTCACCGAGCCGCCGCTGAAGTGCGCCGTCAACACCTCGCCCGCCGGCGGCGTGCCGGGCGGTGCGAACGCCACGTGCACCCACTGGCCCTCCCAAATCAACTGGTGAAAGCGGATCTCTGCGCTGCGCTCGATCAAGTAGCGCGCAATCGCCTTAGGAGTGCCGAAAACCGGGGAGATGAAGTCGGCCGCCAGGCCGGTCATATGCGCGCTGTTGCGCGAGCCGCCCACGGCCGCGTTGAGCGTCGGGCTGCGGTATCCGCTGGTGATGAGCACCGGCACATCCAGCGCATTGCGGACGCGCTGCATGCCTGGCCCGAGCGTGCCGCGGATCGTTGCGAGCACGGCAGCACCGGGCACGTTATCGATACCGCGGCGCACGGCGGTGTCACTGCGCAAAAACTCGGACAGCCAAAAATTGCCACCCACACGTTCGTCAACCATTGCTCCCTCCTTTGTCACTTCCGAACCTGTTCACGCACCGGCTCAACCACGGCAGCCGCCGGCGTAGGAACTGGTGGATGGGGCGGCACGCCAGGTCGGGCTGCCGTCAGCACGCCCCACGCTGCGCCGCATGCGGCGATCAAGCTGGCCAGCCATTTCGTGGCCGTGCCGAGCGCGCCAAGAATGCGCAGGCCATTGCGGCCGAGTTGCAGGATCTCGTGAATCTCGCGCGTGATCGCGGTGTTCTCCGCGACGTTGCGCTCGATCGTGCCCATGCGATCGTCACCGCGCTGCAGGCGTTGCTCGATAGCGGCCAGCCGCTCATCGTCTGGTAGCGGGCGCGCAGACGTCTGCACTGCTTTTTCGGTGTCCATAGTCGACCCTCATCAAACAAAAAGCCCGCCGCGGTTTCCCGGGGCGGGCGGTGTGGATTGAGGCTTCCTTACGCTGGCGGGTCAGTCCACGTGATGGCATCAAGCTCCTCGGCGGATTTCGCTGCATTGATGCGGACTCGCAGCTCGCGCGCGATGTCGTGCACATGGCCGACGTGCTCCCCCAGCGTGATGCCGACGGCACTCATGTCGGTGTGGCTCAGCGTACGCACGCTGTTGTCGGCCAGCGTCCAGTCGATTGACCAACCCTCGCCCGCAATCTGCGCGAGCTGCACGGCACCAGTAATGCGGCCCTGGCTGATGGCATCGCTGTCGAAGCGCGAGCCGTCCCAGTCGAAGCCGCCGAACTCGACGGCATCCCGCTGGGCCTTGATGTCGGCCCACTTCTCGGCGCGCAGGTCGGAGAGCGTGCGGGGGTCTATCCAGGCCTTGAGCGACCAATCCCAGCGGTGGGCCTGAGACGGCCGCGGCGGAATGAGTACCCAGGTGTCGCCATCGCGGTAGCTGTTGGGTGGCGCGGCCTCGGCTAGCACCGTGATGCCATCACGTTGCAGCACATCGAGGTCATCCGCGCCGCCGCCGTAAAGCACCTCGCCGGTGGCCGAGTCAATGGCAGTGAATGGAATCATGCTGGTGCTCCGAAAAGAACAATAGTTTTGGCAACGCCGGAAGCGCCAGATAGCACCGGGGCATAGGTAGCAGGGCCGACTACATCAACTACGGAGGCCACCGCCGCAGAACGCACAGTCCAGCGGTATGACGCCCCTGAAGCGGTGTCTTGCTGACCCACCTCCACATCGGTTGACGCTCCAGCCAGAGACAGTGTTGTGCCGTATGGATTGCTGGGCGCTACACCCTGCGCAGTCCCTTGAAATCCAAGCGCCAGGACCCGCCAGGTCTTGCCGGCAGGGACGACGATGCTGGTGGAGATGCTTGCTGCCGAGCCGGAGGCAAAGTTGCTTGCGTTTACGGCGTTGGGGCCCAAGTTGATGGCGTTGACCGCGTTGAGCGCGTCGGCCGTGAGCGCGCCCGCGAAAGTTCCGGTTGCCGCGTTGAGGGCACCACCGAAAGTTGCTGACCCATCGTTACCAAGGACGACCATCGGCGTGCCGTCACTGCGGTAGCACACGATGCCGGCTACCGTCATGGCAGTTCCGTAGCCGCTGAGCCGATTGCCGTTGCTGTCCCAGACAAGCGTCCCAGCGACAACACCGCCGTTGCCGGCAAGCGCGCTGCGCGCATACGCAGACAGCCGCGCACCCAGCCCGGTCGTTGCGTCGGTCACGGCGTTGTACGCCGCCACACCCGCGGCGGCCTTGCTCGTGGCATCCGCCGCTGCGGCGGAGACTGCGGCAGCCTGCGCAGCATTGGCACGCTGCTGAGCACCGGCCTGGGACTCGACATCCTGCACTTGCAGAGTGCCGAGGTACGCGCCGACTCCAAGCCGCGCCACGCCGTCGACGATGCTCAGACCCGGCGCGTAGACCTGGCCATCGTTTGTGACCTGGAAGTAGCGCCCGTTGTTGGCATTGCCGAGCAGAAGCCCCTCGGGGCCGAGATAGAAACCTCCCTGTCCAGGCGCTGGCCAGGCGTAGCCGGTGTAGGCCCCAGCCAGTACACGCAGGTCGTAGCCGTTGATCTTCCGGGCGACTACCGAGTCATCGACCAGCAGCGAGCCGGAGAAATAGGCGCTGAGCACCCGCCAAGCACCCACGGCGTAAACGCGGGCCTCGCTGAAGCCCGCCGCAGAGTTGTGCAGCGTGACCATGTCACCCGCGATCGGCACGCCGCTGCCGTTGTCCGTGATGGCGGCATTGGCCTCGGCGTCACTCCAGGCGGCGCCACTGATCGCGCGGGCGAGGTGCACGGTGCCGCGCAGCCCAGGATTGCCAAGGTCACCCTGATCCCCCTTTTCGCCTTTATCCCCCTTGTCCCCCTGCTCGCCTTGGCGAGCTTTCGAGATCGAGAAGCGTTTGGTGAAGGCGGCAAATCCATCTCGGGAGGCCGTGAGGTCCACCCAACTGGAATCCACCTCGTTTGCCAGGCCGATCA
>JAEYPG010000260.1 GCA_023410975.1 Pseudomonadota bacterium | reverse complement strand
CTGCTGGCGGGTTGCCTCGCTGCCGTGCTGGCGACGCTGGCCCTGGCCTGGGCCGTGGGCGCGCCGCGCGAGGTGGCGCTGTCGCTGGCGCCCAAGTCGGCCACCATGCCCATCGCCATGGCGGCGGCCGAGCGCGCGGGCGGCGTGCCTGCGCTGGCGGCCATGGCCGTAGTGGCCACCGGCGTGCTGGGCACGCTGCTGTGCGCGCCGCTGCTGCGGCGGCTGCGCATCGAGGACGAACGCGTGGAGGCCTTCACGCTGGGGCTGGCGGCGCACGCCATCGGCGTGGCCCGGGTGCTGCAGACGCGGCCCGAAACCGTGGCTTTCGCGGCGCTGGCCATGAGCCTCAACGGCGTGGCGACGGCGCTGGGCGTGGCGCTGGCGGCGCGCTGGCTCTGACTTCAGTTCTCTTTGGCACTGAAAGAACGCCCGTTCGGGCTGAGCCTGTCGAAGCCCCCGGCGCAGCCGGCCAACAAGCCCTTCGACAAGCTCAGGGCGAACGGTGATCTTTCACTGATGAGTTGAAGTCGGGATGAGCCGGCCCGGGTTTCAGCCCAACGCAGCCTCGCGTAGGGCGCTCGCGGCCAGCAGCACCGGCGCCAGCAGCGCGAACAGGCGCACCAGCGCGTGGAACACCGGGCCGGCCCGCCGGGCTTCCAGGTAGTGGCGGATCACCAGCTCGGCCTTGAGCGCGCACAGCGCCGCAACGGCCAGCGCCAGCCACAGGCGCTCCTGCGCCTGGTGGCCCAGGCCGGCCGCCTGGATGCCCGCGGCGCTGAGCGCCAGCAACGCCCACCACGCCAACGTGGCCGGACGGAGGCCCGGGAAGAGAGAGGCGCGTGTCATCAAGCGAAGGCGTAGAAGAGACCAAAGAGCATGAGCCACACCAGATCGGTGGCATGCCAGTAGAGGGCCAGCGACTCCAGGCCGCGGTGGTCCTGCACCGAGTAGCTGCCGGCGGACAGCCGCGCCAAGCCGTAGCCCATGCCCAGCAAGCCCCAGCAGGCATGGATGAAGTGGTTGATGGTCAGGTAGTAGTAGACGGCCACGAACAGGCCCGAAGTGGCGTCCAACCCCTGTGCCGCATTCCAGCGCCACTCCAGCAGCTTGAGCACCGGATAGGCCAGGCCGACGAGCAGGGCCAGCGCCAGCCAGCCCTTCGCGGCCTGGCGCTGGCCGGCCCGCATGCTGTGCAGCACGCGGGTCAGCAGGTAGCCGCTGCTGACCATTGCCACCGTGACCAGGAACCCGCCGGTGGTCCACAGGCGGCTGGCGCCCGCCTGGAATGCGGCCGGGTCGAACCAGCGCGCGCTGAAGTAGACCGCGAAGAACACGGCGAACTCCAGGAACTCCAGACAGATGCCTACCCACATGGCGCGGTGGCCGGGCAGCGTGTGGTCGGGCACGGCGCCCTCATCGGGCGCGTCATCAAGGGCGCAGGCGATCGAAGTCATGAACGGACAGGCGGCAACGGGCCGGCAAGCCGGGATCGTTGCATGCGCTTCCAGGGCACGTAAGGCTCAGATGGCCTGCTGCTGATGCAGCTCAGATGCGAGCGAGCCTCGGAGCGTGAATCGCGCCGCACCGCGGACAGGCAGGGTTACACCGAAATGGCATCTGTTACGGCTCAATTGGGGGCTCTCCAGGCCGGCCGTATCAGCGTCGATATGGCGTCAGAATCTCTGTACTTCCTGCTGCGTCTCCAGGGCCGCATGACCCTGGCACGCACATCTGATATGCAAGAAAAGCAGGCCAGCTGAATCTGTTTTGATTTCCGTCCGGTCCGTATCGTGGCGACTTCCATGCAGGACGCCGCGCGCTGTCGCCTAGCGCCCTGAAGACCGGAGCCCGTGGCCGCCACGGTTTGGCTTCGCGAAGCAGTACCCAAGGTGGCCCCGCTCCTGGGCCGTGCTGCAGCGCGGCGCTTCCTCAGGACAGCCCATGTTCGATTTCGATGCCTTGCTGCTCGCCCGGATCCAGTTCGGGTTCACCGTTTCCTTCCACATCGTCTTTCCGGCCCTGACCATCGGACTGGCCAGCTTCCTGGCCGTGCTCGAAGGCGCCTGGCTGCGCACCGGCAAGCCGGTCTATCTCGACCTCTACCACTACTGGCTCAAAATCTTTGCCGTCGCCTTCGGCATGGGCGTGGTGTCGGGCCTGGTCATGGCCTACCAGTTCGGCACCAACTGGAGCGAGTTCTCCCGCTTCGCCGGCGGCATCACCGGACCGCTGCTCGCCTACGAGGTGCTCACGGCCTTCTTCCTGGAAGCCGGCTTCCTGGGCGTGATGCTGTTCGGCCTCAACCGCGTCGGGCCGGGCCTGCACTTCCTCTCCACGGTGATGGTGGCCGTGGGCACGCTGGTCTCGGCCACCTGGATCCTGGCTTCCAACAGCTGGATGCACACGCCGCAGGGCCACGCCATCGTCGACGGGCGCGTGGTGCCGGTGGACTGGCTGCAGGTGATCTTCAACCCCTCCTTCCCTTACCGGCTGGCGCACATGGTGGTCGCGGCCTTCGTGGCGACCGCACTGGTCGTGGCCGCCGCCGCGGCGCTGCAGCTGCTGCGCCGCCGTGACAGCGAGCCCGTGCGCAAGATGTTCGCCATGGCGCTGGGCATGCTGCTGGTGGCCGCGCCGCTGCAGGCCTTCATCGGCGACCTGCACGGGCTCAACACGCTGCAGCACCAGCCGGCCAAGCTGGCGGCCATCGAGGGCCACTGGCAGAACCATCCGGGCGAAGGCGTGCCGCTGGTGCTCTTCGGCTTGCCCGACATGGAGGCGGAGCAGACCCGCTTCGCCCTGGAAGTGCCCCGGCTCGGCAGCCTGCTGCTGACGCACAGCTGGGACGGACAGTTCCCGGGCCTCAAGGACTTCCCGCCGCAGGACCGGCCCAATGCGACGGTCGTGTTCTGGACCTTCCGCCTCATGGTGGGGCTGGGCCTCTTGATGATCGCCCTGGCGCTGGGCGGGCTGTGGCTGCGCTGGCGCGGACGGCTCTTCGAGTCCCGGGCCTTCCTGCGCTTTGCCTTGTGGATGGGCCCCAGTGGGCTGGTGGCCCTCCTGGCCGGCTGGTTCACCACCGAGGTCGGCCGCCAGCCGTGGGTGGTCTACGGGCTGATGCGCACGGCGGACGCCGCTTCGGCGCACAGCGCCGAGGCCCTGAGCTTCACGCTGGCGCTGTTCGTGGCGGTGTACCTGGTCGTCTTCGGTGCCGGCACGGGCTATGCGCTGCGGCTCATCAGCAAGGGGCCCAAGGTGAACGAAGGGCTGCTGCCCAACCCCGGCGGGCCCGGTCAGCCGCACCAACCGATGCGGCCGCTGAGCGGCGTGGCCGAGCGCATGGACGAGATGAACGGCCAGGGCGCCGTGCAAGGAGCTTGAGATGGGAATCGACCTGCCCCTGCTGTGGGCGCTCATCATCCTGTTCGGCGTGATGATGTACGTCGTCATGGACGGCTTCGATCTGGGCATCGGAATCCTGTTTCCGCTGGTCCCAGACAAGCACGACCGCGACGTGATGATGAACACCGTCGCGCCCGTGTGGGACGGCAACGAGACCTGGCTGGTGCTGGGCGGCGCGGGCTTGCTGGCGGCGTTCCCGCTGGCCTACGCCGTGGTGCTGAGCGCCTTCTACCTGCCGCTGATCCTCATGCTCATCGGGCTGATCTTCCGCGGCGTGGCCTTCGAGTTCCGCTTCAAGGCCCAGGCGCACCGGCAGCACTTGTGGGACAAGGCCTTCATCGGCGGCTCCTTCGTCGCCACCTTCTTCCAGGGCGTGACGCTGGGCGGCTTCATCCAGGGCGTGCCGATGCGGGACGGGCAGTTCGCCGGCGGGGCGCTGGACTGGATCGGCCCCTTTCCGCTGCTCACCGGCCTGGGCTTGGTGAGCACCTACGCGTTGCTGGGCAGCACCTGGCTGATCCTGAAGACCGAGGGCGCGCTGCAGCAGCGCATGCGCCGCATCACCCGGCCGCTGGCCTGGGTGCTGCTGGCCTTCATCGTCGTGGTCAGCATTTGGACGCCGCTGACGCACGAGGCCATCGCCCGTCGCTGGTTCGCGCTGCCCAACCTGCCGTGGTTCCTGCCGGTGCCGGTGCTGGTCGCCCTGGCGATGCTCTGGCTGCACCGGGCACTGCGCAGCCAGGCCCACGCGGCGCCCTTCATGCTCACGCTGCTGCTGGTCTTCCTGGGCTACACGGGCCTTGGGATCAGCCTGTGGCCCCACATCATCCCGCCGGGCCTGTCGATCTGGCAGGCCGCCGGTCCGCCGCAGAGCCTGGGCTTCGCGCTGGTGGGCGCGCTGCTGATCGTCCCGGTGATTCTGATGTACACGGCCTGGGGCTACTGGGTGTTCCGCGGCAAGGTGCGCCGCGGCGACGGCTACCACTGAGCCCGGCGCAGGTGAAGCCCATGTTTCCTTGCTCTCCAAGGCGGCGGCGGCTGGGCTGGCTGCTGCTGATCTGGCTGGCCAGCGTGGCGGCCATGGCGGGCGTGGCCGGGGCGCTGAAGCTGCTGATGCGCGCCGCGGGCCTGTCGCCGTGAGCTACGGCAGCCCGCCCTGCCAGCGCCTGAACGCCAGGAACTCGGCCCGGTCGCGCGGGCCGTAGGTGGCGAAGGAGGGCCGCGGGTCGTTGAGGTACTCAGCCTTGCGCCGCTGTACGGGGTCCTTGCCCAGCTTGCGGCGCAGGGCCTCGGGCTGCAGGCCGTACACCCGCGCCGCGTTGAGCCCGAAGACCTTGCGCTTGATCGCCGGGGTCAGCGCCGGATAGCCGTAGCGGCTCTGGAACTCGGAGCTGATCTGGAACGCGCGGAAGGCCTGGATCTGGTCCTGGGGGCTGCCATACCAGACCGAGTCGGTGCCCCAGAGGATGCGGTCCTCGCCGAAGACCAGCAGCAGCTTGCCCATCAGGTGTGCCGCCTGGTCCGGGTCGCGCATGACGAAGCGCCAGGTGCTGCCCAGCTCGGCGAACACGTTGGGCGGGTTGCCCGCCTCCTGCACCGAGCGCAGCAGCACGTCCACGCCCAGGCGGGCGTCGGGATCGAAGGGGCCTTCGCGCATGCCGGGGTCGAAGCCCGAGTGGTAGACGAGAAAAGCCATGTCCGGATGCCGCTTGGCGGCGGGGCCGATGTCGCGGGCGCTGGAGTACTCCATGCCGCGCGCCCCGAAGGGCAGGCCCTTGTGCACGGCGATGCGCTTGACGCCCAGTTTGCGGGCGCGCTCGATGAACGGCGTGCCGAAGCGGTCGTCATCCAGGAAGAAGCCGGCCGGGCCGTCGCTCGGCCCGAACTGGGTGTAGGTCTTGAACGCAGCCACGGGGAAGCGGGCAACCTGCGCGTCCATGCCGTCGAGCTCGCCGGGCAGCGTGGGCATGCAGCGGCCGTGCAGCAGCAGCCGCTCGGTGCCGTCGAGCGCCTTGGCGGCAGCCCGTGTAGCTCCGGCGGCCTCGAAGTCCAGCGGGTTGGTGTCGGAGCCGCCCGGCACGTGCGAGAGCACGCCCATGGCCGTGTCGCTGTCCAGGAACACGTCCTTGAGCAGCGCGCCGCTGGAGAAACACTCCACATGGTCGGCCTTGCCGCAGGCGCTGTTGGGAAAGTTCCGCAGCGCATCCGGGCCGGCGCGCCGGCGCCAGGCGCCCCGCGGGTTCACGTGGTGCAGTTGCACGTCGAAGATGAACTCGTCGCCGCCGATGGCCTCCTGCGCCGCGGCCAGCTCGAAGGGCGCCTGCGCCGGGAGCACGAAGCGGCCACCGTGCGAACCGGCGCCGGCGAACGCGCGATCGAAGGCGGCCAGCGTGGCTGCCGCCCCCAGCAGCGACACGAGGTACTCGCGCCGCGACATGCCGAGCCGGCGCACCGCGTCGTCGATGGCGGCTGCCGCGCTCGCGCGGGCCTGCACCGCGGTGGCGCCCAACGGCACCGGGGCGAATTCGCCATTGGAGGTGCTGTCCAGCTTGATGGGCAGGCAGCGAGGGTGGAGCCGGTGTGCCATGCAGATCTCCTGCAAGCGGGGCACGAACCTTACTCGCGCGGCGATGCGGTTTGAAGAAGCAGCGTTTGGGCGCAGGGTCAAGCGGCGCTTGGACGACCCTCACGGCCACTCTGGGCGAATTGCCGCACGGCGTATCCTTCGCGCCTTGTCAACGGATCAAGGCGTCGCAAGGCGCGCAAGAGGAACTTCATGGACCAGGCCAAGGCAGCCAATTTCTGGCAAAGCGTGCTGGAGCAGGCGGACGTGCTGCGAGCGCCGCTGTCGTGCACTCCGGAGGATGCCGGATGGGAAGAGGTTGTCACCCAGGTGACCGCAGCCATGGAGACCCTGGACGCTGCCGTCCGCGAGGTTGACGAGCGCCTGGGTGTCGAAGCCACGCAGGCGCCGGTGCCGAACGGCGGCCTGATCCAGCTCGCCATCACCTGCGGCTGCAATGTGGACGCCATTGATGCCGTGCTGGCGCTGGTTGACGCCGCTCCGGCCTTGCCTGACAGGTTGACGGTCTGCGCCTTCAAGCCGCCGGTGCCGCCGGAGGTGATTTCGAGCTTCGGCACCATGCAGTTCGCCGGCCAGGAAGTGGCGTTCGACGCCATTCGCTTCATCGCCAGGCCCAGCGAAGAAGAGGCGGGCAAGTACGACATCGTGTGCTTCGCGCCCAACGAGGCGCAGACGCCTTTTGACGAGGGCGTGCCGGGCTCGATGGCCGTGCAGATGGTGCTGGGCATGGGCATCGGCGAGTTCAAGCTGATGACCAGCATCGGCCAGATCGGCGTGGTGCTCAGCGACGATCCGCCGGAGGCGGCGGTGACGTCCTGGGAACTCAACGAGTTGATGGAGCGGACGTCGCTGCATTGAGGCGCTGATCGAAGGGCAACCAGCCTTGCCTGGGCGGGTCGAGGGCGTTCTGCGGCTCCCTCATCCAGGCCAACCCTTGAGCTGCCGGCCCAGCGCCCCGGCCGGGATGCCGTGGCGCTCATGCAGCGTCGCGGCGTCCAGACGGTTGAGCGGCTGATGGGCTTGCCCCGAGCGTGTCATCATCCCCGCAGACGACGATCGCTACGGGCAAGAAGACCTGCTCGTCAACAACGCCGCATTTTCCTGCCCAAGCCGTTCGTTGAGTTCACGACGGAAGAGATCGAGCAGCAGATCACGGCGAACGTGCAGAGCCTTGTCGACAGGCCACAGGCCCATTTTGGTCAGCGGTGCCTGAACACTGGAGCGCGCTTGGCGAGGAATGCCTGCATGCCTTCCTTCTGGCCCTCGGTGGCAAATGCGGCCTGGAACAGGCGCCGCTCGTGCAGCACGCCTTCGGCAAGCGGCACTTCCTGTGCCCGGTTGACGGCTTCCTTGGCCAGGCGAATGGCCGGCAGGTTGTAGCGCGCGATCGTGTGCGCCGCCTCCAGCGCCGTCTGCAAAAGCTCGGGCGCTGGCACCACGCGGGCGATCAATCCCACGGCTTTTGCTTCGGCAGCGCCGATGCTGCGCCCGGTCAGGACCATGTCCATCGCGAGCGCCTTGCCCACGGCCCGGCTCAGGCGCTGGCTGCCACCGATGCCGGGCAGGATGCCAAGCTTGATCTCGGGTTGCCCGAACTGGGCGTCTTCGCTGGCGATGATGAAATCGCACAACATCGCGAGCTCGCAGCCGCCGCCCAGTGCATAACCGGCTACCGCGGCGATGACGGGCTTGCCGATGGCACGTACAGCGTCCCAATCGGCAAAAAGATCCTGGGCCTGGAGATCGGCGAAGCTCTTGTCCGCCATCTCGGCGATGTCCGCGCCGGCGGCAAAAGCTCTCGCACTGCCGGTGATGACGACAGCGCCGATGTGCCGGTCGGCATCGAATTCACGCAGCGCCGCGAGCACCTCGCGGGCAACCTGGGTGTTCAACGCGTTGAGCTGCTTCGGCCGGTTCAACGTGATCAAGCCAACGCGCTCGCGGCGCTCCGCCAGGATGGTTTCGAACTGGGGCTTGTCGGCGACGGGAACAGGCGTGAGGGTCGTGGTCATGGCGGAGTCCTGCTTCGGGGGTGAGCGGCGGCGCTTCATGCCGCCAGGCGCTGCGTGGCAGCGACGGTGAGTGCGATGGCCTCGCTGCTGCCTTCGGCGCCCGGTGCGGCGGCTGCCGCGTACTCTCCAGTGCCTTGCATCAACTCGGCCAGGATGGCGGTGCGGTGCTCATCCAGGCCAGGTGCTTTCAGCGGCTTACGGGTGTCCGGCGGGACGAAACCGCTCAGCTTGATGGGGTTGCCCGCGGTACGGACAGGACGGCCGCTTTCACCGTGAACCTGGATGATCATGTCCCGCGCCAGCAGCTGCGGGTGAGTGAAGAGCTTGTCGACGGTATTGATCGGCGCGCAGGGCACCCCGGCCGCCTGCAGGCGTTCTATCCAGTGCTGTTGCGGCTGCATCCTGGTGACCGCCTCGATGGCCTGCACCAGTGCGGGACGGTTCTGGCAGCGCGCATCGTTGCTCAGGAAGCGCTCGTCCAGCGCCAGCTGCGGCGCTCCCAGCGCGTCGGCCATCAGCATGAAGAGGTGATCGTTGCCGGCGGCAATGACGAAGCGGCCGTCCTGGGCCTCGAAGGTCTCGAACGGCGCCAGCGAGGGATGGCAATCGCCGGTGCGGGTGGGCGCTGTGCCTTCGACGTCATAGCGGGCGAGGGCGGTCTCCAGCAGCGCAGCCTGGCAGTCGAGCATGCCGATGTCCACGCGCGTGCCCTGAGCGTCCTTGGTGCGGCGGTACAGCGCCGAGACGATGCCGACGGTGGCGAACAAGGCCGCACCCAGGTCGCCAAAGCTCGTACCCACGCGGGCCGGCGCCGCGCCCGGCCAGCCCGTGAGGCTCATCACGCCGCCCATGGCCTGGACCACCATGTCGTAGCCGGGCTGGTCGCTGTACGGCCCGGTCTGGCCAAAGCCGGAAATTGAGGCGTAGACGATGTGCGGGTGCGTCAGCGCCAGTCGCTGCGCACCCAGGCCAAGGCGGTCCATTACGCCGGGACGGAAGTTTTCCACCACGACGTCAGCCTCGTCGAGCAGGCGTTCGAGAAGCTCGCGGTCCCTGGGACTCTTGAGATCCAGGGCGATGCTCTCCTTGCCGCGGTTGAAGCAGGCGAAGTAGACCGACTCGCGCTCCTGCGCCTGCCCAAGGAAGGGACCGAAGGCCCGCGTGTCATCACCGGTGAGCAGCTTCTCTATCTTGATGACGCGCGCGCCCAGGTCCGCCAGCACCATGGTGCAGTACGGCCCGGCCAGGACGCGCGAAAAGTCGAGCACCGTGATGCCGTCCAGCGGGCCGCGCTTGGCCGGTGCTGCTTGGGTCGAATTCATGGGTGATGTCTCCATGGGTACGTTGAACACGTCGCCGTGTGGGCCCTACCGGGCAGCGGCTCAGCGGCCTGCGGCAATCCAGCGCGCGGCCTTCTCGGCAATCATCAGCGTCGGGCTGTTGGTGTTGCCGCTGGTGATGGTGGGCATGACGCTGGCGTCCACGACGCGCAGGCCGTGCACCCCGATCACGCGCAGGTGTGGGTCCACGACCGCGAGCGGGTCGGATGCGCGGCCCATCCTGGCCGTGCCCACGGGGTGGAAGATGGTGGTGGCGATGTCGCCCGCCAGGCGAGCAAGCTCCTCGTCGGTCTGGTATTGCAGTCCCGGCTTGAACTCCTGCGGACAGTATTTCGCCAGCGCGGGTTGCGCCACGATGCGCCGCGCCGCGCGCAAGGAATCCGCTGCCACCTGCCGGTCCTCGGCAGTGCTGAGGTAGTTCGGCGCGATGGCGGGTGGCACGGCGTGATCCGCGCTGCGAATGGCGACCGCTCCCCGGCTCGTCGGGTTGAGGTTGCACACGCTGGCGGTGAAGGCAGGAAAGTCGTGCAGCGGCTGGCCAAAGGCCGGCAGGCTCAGCGGCTGTACATGGAACTGGATGTTCGGGTGCCGCTGTCCCGGGTCGCTGCGCGTGAAGGCCCCCAGCTGCGATGGCGCCATGCTCATGGGCCCGCTGCGCTTGAGCGCGTATTCCAGCCCTATCGCAGCCCGTCCCCAGAGACTGTTGGCAAGCGTGTTCAAGGACTTCGCGCCCTGCACCTTGTAGACCGCGCGGATCTGCAGGTGGTCTTGCAGGTTGGCCCCGACGCCGGGCGCATCCATGCACACGCGCACGCCGTGCCGCTGCAGCAGCGCGCCCGGGCCTATGCCCGACAGCTGCAGGATCTGCGGCGTACCGACGGCACCAGCGCTCAGGATCACCTCGCGCGCCGCCCGCACCAGCACGCGCTCGCCGTCGCGCACCACTTCCACGCCGGCACATCGCAACTGCCCCGTCGCATCGCGTTCGAGCAGCAGGCGGCGCACGTGGGCACGGGTCCACAGCGTGAGGTTGCGGTGCCGGCGCAGCGCGGGCCGCAGGAAGGCCTTGGCCGTGTTCCAGCGCCAGCCGTTGCGCTGGTTGACCTCGAAGTAGCCCACGCCTTCATTGCTGCCGCGATTGAAGTCGTCGCTGGCGGGCAATCCGGCCTGCCGCGCCGCAAGCGCAAAGGCGTCGAGGATCTCCCAACGCAGCCGCTGCTTCTCTACGCGCCATTCGCCGCCGGCGCCATGGAAACGGGCCGCCTCTTCAGCCTGAACGTCCCGCAACTGCCGCATGTCTGGAGCCACGAAGTGGCTCGCGGCAGCCAGCTGCCGTGGGCGCCGGTTCGCCTGCGCATCGAAACGGTGGCTGTCCTCGTGGGCCATGAAGTCCCGCAGCGCCTGTTCCCAGCCCCAGGCGTCCTCGCCGGTCAGGGCTGCCCAGCCGTCGTAGTCGCGCGCCTGCCCCCGCATGTAGATCATGCCGTTGATGCTCGAGCAGCCCCCGAGTGTCTTGCCGCGCGGGTAGATCAGGCTGCGCCCGTTGAGGCCTGCCTCGAATTCGGTGTTAAAGCACCAGTCGGTGCGCGGGTTGCCGATGCAGTACAGGTAGCCGACCGGAATGTGGATCCAGGGATAAGTGTCCTTGCCGCCGGCTTCCAGCACCAGCACGCGGCGGCTGGGTTCGGCGCTCAGCCGATTGGCCAACAAGGAGCCGGCGCTGCCACTGCCGACGACGATGTAGTCAAAGGTCAGCGAGCTCATTGATTGACCGATGCGAAGTACGGATGCGGTTGGCCCGGTACGCTTGTGGATGAGATGTCAACCGGTGCAGTGGGCATGTTCGTGTCTCCGTGATGGGTTGGCAACGGCATGAAATCTAGGCAGATCCGGTGAGGACTTCCAATGAGTTCGAGCGTGGAGCGATATAAGCTTCGCCAATACCCTTGCGCTGCCTGTGCCACCATGAATGCGCGTCTCATCGAACCTCGGCTGCTGCAGGCCTTTGTGGCCGTGGCGCGGGAAGGCAGCGTGTCGCGCGCTGCGCAGAAGCTGTTCCTGAGCCAGCCGGCAGTGAGCCTGCAACTCAAGGAGCTGGCCGAGGCCACGAAGCTGGAACTCTTCATCCGTACATCGAGCGGCCTCCTGCTCAGCCGCGATGGGGCGGCGCTGCTCGCGCATGCCGAGCGTGCGCTTGCAGGCCTGGCCGATTTCTCGCAGGCGGCGCAGCGCATGACTTCGAGGGTCCATGGGACGTTGCGCATCGGAACGATCCTCGATCCGGAGTTCACCCGACTGGGGGCGTTTCTGCATGAGCTGGTGGGCCTGGCACCGGAGATCGAACCCGAGCTGCAGCACGGCACGAGCGGCGTCGTGCTGGCCAAGCTGCTGGCCGACGAGATCGACGCAGGCTTCTACATCGGCGACGCACAGGCCGACGTTGCTGCGCTGGCAACACGCCAGCGCGGCGCTCCCAGCCTGTACAGCGAAGTGCTCACCCAGTTCACGTACCGCGTCGTGGCGCCTCCCGGCTGGGGGCCACAGGTGCTGGGCAAGGACTGGGCGTCGCTGGTGAAGCTGCCGTGGATCTCCACGCCGCCGCAGTCGGTGCACTCCCGCTTGCTGTCCCAGGTGCTGGATCCGCTCGGACTGCAGCAGCATCGGGTTGCCGTGGTCGACCAGGAGCCGTCGATGTTGGCGCTTGTGCGTGCCGGCGTCGGCTTGTCGCTGGCCCGGGATCTCGACGCCCTGCGCGAGAGCCAAAGCGAGGGGCTGGTGGTGGCCGACAAGGTCAGCATTGCCACGGCACTTGTCTTCACGTGCAAGGCCGCTGCGCGCGACAAGCCCGTGGTCATCGCGGCCTGGGATGCACTGGCCAGGGTATGGCGGCGGTGACGAGTCATAGAGGCCTGCCCCGCAAGGCCGGCATCACACAGGCGGACCTGAAAGCGAGATGCAGCGGCGGGCTGATGTTCCATGGTGCACCCGGCGTTGGAAACCCCGCCTGAACTTGGCGCGGTATCTGCTGAAGGCTTCGGACCAAAATCCGTCTCAACCCTGGGTTTCTCTATTCTGAAGCCACCTGGCTCTTTCGGTCAGACGGCGCTGCCACTCCATGGACAAGCCGGGTATGGCTGCAAGTCCCAGGAGGTCCTTCGTGGAAGGCTGGTGCACGAGCTGAATCTGCCAGAACTGGACTATCGAAAAGCTGCCGTCCTGCCGCTCCAGAAGTTCAATGCCGTCACCTGCTTCAATGAAGCCCGGCTCGATGACTCTGTAATACCAGCCGGTAATGAATTCCCGCGCCACGTACATTGACATCCGGTCGATACCGAAGCGATGGTCGATCTTCCAACAAGGGCTGCGTGGCTGAGAAACCTGTGCCACCACACTGCCAATCCGGAAGATGTCGCCGATATGGACATTATCCTCGGTAAGGTGCGGCGCACAGATGTTTTCGCCAATGCTTCCTGGTATGAATGCGTTTGCACTTTGTGGAAAGTTTTCAATCAAACGGCGGTAGCTCTCCATCGCATAATGGTGCACGGCCTTTTCGGATCCACCATGGACTCTTTTGTCAGCATGTTCGTCACCCACGATTCCATGGATCGTGGCCTCGGCGCGGCCGAGAATTGGCTTCTTGAATATGCCGCTGCGATGACCCTCAGGTTCCAGGTGTCCAATTCCACCCGCAAACAATGAGTCAACGGTGGATGCGAGGGTGGGAGTCATGATGCAAGTGCTGTCTGCTGAATGCTGGCTTGACTTTACTGGATCAATGGCATTGCATAAAATGATTTTTATAGATGTTATCCATCTTTTTATGTGATGCCGGAGTTCATGAATGGAAATGCGTCAACTGCAGATTTTTTGTGCGGTAGCCGAGTATGGAAGCTTTACCGCGGCGGCAGAAAAGGTTCACACCGTCCAGTCCAATGTGACGATGCGGGTGAAGGAGTTGGAGACCGAGCTGAATCAGCAACTTTTTGTCCGGCAGAAAAGCGGAGTCAGTCTCACACCGGCAGGTTTGACGTTCCTTGAATATGCTCGGAAGATTTTGCAGCTGACGGACGAGAGCCGTCATGCCCTGATGGATACCGCGACGCCAGCCGGTCCGTTGCGGCTGGGCTCCATGGAGACGACGGCCGCCATACGCTTGCCAAGAATTCTTGCGAGATACCGAAAGTCGTACCCACAGGTCCAGCTTTCGCTGTCGACGGGCACGACGGCCGAGTTGATCAAGGCCATTGAAGGCCACAAGCTGGATGGTGCCTTCGTCGGCGGCTTTCATCAGAATGCCATTCTCGAACAGGAACAGCTTTTCACCGAGGAACTGGTGTTGGTCAGCAGCGATGAGCACGAGTCGCTGTCGGCATTGGTGGAGCGGATGCCTCAGCAGACGGTGCTGGCTTTTCGATCCGGCTGCTTTTACCGATCAACACTGGAGAATTGGTTTTATCACGTCGGGCTTGTGCCGAACCAGATTCTGGAGTTGGGTACGCTGGACGGCATCCTGTCTTGCGTGGGCGCCGGCATGGGAGTGACCTTGCTGCCGAGGGCTGTCGCGGAAGATCATGGTTCCCGACATGCGATACGGTGCCATCAATTGCCGGCCGAGTTCGCCAACGTATCGACGTTTTTCATACGCCGCAAGGACATGTTCGCGACCTCGGCCGTCAGAGCCTTGATCAGCCTCATTCGAGACGAATATGCGCTGCGCGGCAGCAAGGCCACTGCGGCATAGCAAGTGGGCCGATCCGTGAACGGCCCCTGGCGCTGTCAGCGCGCCAGCCACTCGGCGCGGTCGCTCCCGAGCCGGGGCGTTGACCTGAGCCACTGGGGTGGCGTCTCGGACATCTTCAGTACCGGGCCCAGGCTCTTGAGGTCGCCGTAGCAGGTACCGTCATCGCACACCGCCAGCGCTTCGAACTCGGCGTCGGTCAGATGGCCCGGCGCGTGGTCGAAGCGGTCCATCAATCCTTGCCGCTGCAACAGCATGGCGGACTGGCACAGCGAGACTTGCACCCTGTAGCTGCCGCCTTCCCGGGCGCGGCGCACCAAGGCCACCAGGGCGCCGAAGGTGCCTAGGAAGCCGGTCAGGAAGTCGCACATGAACACCGGTGTCAGCTTCGGCTGACCTGCCTTGGTGGCAAGGCCTTGCGTGTGGCAGATGCCCGTGACGGCCTGTGCAACCTGATCCCATCCGGCGCGGGAGGCCCACGGACCGCCGGAGCCGTAGCAGTTCACGGTCACATGCACCAGGCCCGGCCGCATCTTCGCCAGTTCATCGACGCCGAATCCGCGGGCTTCGAGCCTGCCCGGGCGGTAGCCATCGATGAACACGTCGGCCTCGCGCACCAATTCCCTCAGCCGTGCCGCCTGGTCGGCGCGATTGATGTCCAGGAAGCAACTGCGCTTGCCATGGCTGGTGTCGCGCACGAAGTCCGGTACCTGGGGCAGCGAAGGTGCCGTCACCATCAGGACATCGGCACCATGCTCGGCCATTCCGATGCCGGCTGTCGGACCGGCCAGGATGCGGGTGAGATCCAGAACCCGAATGCCGGAAGCCGGTTGCCGGCCGGGGGGCAGCGGCTCGGGATCGCTATCGGCAATCTTGGTGATCTCGACCACGGGGCGCGATGCCAAGTACGCCCCGTGCGGGTGCTGCAGCCACTCCTGCGGAGTGCGCACCTTCCCTGCGCATGCGCGGGCCGCTGCGATGGCATCTTCGAGCTCGTCGGCGTTCCAGCGGCTCACGCCTTGGGCCACCCCTTGAGGCGTGCTCTCG
The DNA here is from genome assembly GCA_023410975.1 of Pseudomonadota bacterium. Lineage (GTDB taxonomy): Bacteria > Pseudomonadota > Gammaproteobacteria > Burkholderiales > Burkholderiaceae_C > Azohydromonas. The sequence goes on along the minus strand of JAEYPG010000260.1, from coordinate 5,872 downwards.
CAGTTCAGCACGTCCAGGACGCGGCGCTCCAGGTGCGGCAGGTTGGTGTGCGGCAGCAGCCAGCGCCCGTCGGCGGCCTGCCACGGCTGGGTCAGGGCGACCATGTGCTTCAAGGCCGGCGACACGGGAATGGGCTGGTATTGCCCCTGCGCATCACGCCTGAGCGTCAGGTGGCCGCCCGACAGGGACGTCGCCGCGGCTGCGCGTACATCGACGCTGATGGGCTGCCGGCGCCCCGTGCGCAGCTGCCACAGGTCGTTGGCGGCAACACCACGTGCCGCCAGGGCATCCGCAGCGGTTTCACCGATGCGAAAGGGCGATTGGAACAGGGGGTCTTCGCCGGTGATGGAGACTTCACCGGGCGCCGGCCCGTCACCGGCGCGGATTGCCATTAACTCAGCGAAGGCACCGGTTCTTCCCATGCTGTTAGTGTTCATGCTGCTCACTCCTCAAGTTGACTGATCATCCAGCCGCGAACGAGGCACGGCTGTCGAGTTCCTCAGGCGACGGCCCCGATGGGAAGTTGCTTCGTGCGCTGCGTGGCCAGGGAGCCGAGGAGGCACGCGGCGAAAGCCAGCGGCACCGTGACCAGCGCGGGTGGGTCGATCGGGAACACGGGCTGCGCGTGTCCCAATACCTTGACCCAGATGGCCGGCCCCAGGAGCGTGAACAGCAGCGAGGACAGCAGGCCGATGCTGCCGCCGAAGACGGCACCGAACGACGTTGTCTTCCTCCAGTAGATGGCCAGCACGAGCACCGGAAAGGTGGAGGAGCAGGCGATCGAGAATGCGAGGCTGATCATGTAGGCCACGTTCTGGCCGCGGAATGCGATGCCCAGGATGACGGCCAGCACGCCGAGCACGACCGTTGCAATCCGCACAATTCTCATTTCCTCCCGCGTGTCGGCGACGACATGCCGCTTGAAGAGCGCGCCGTAGATGTCGTGGCTGATCGCGGACGCTCCGGAGAGCGTCAATCCGGCGCCCACGGCAAGGATGGTCGCGAACGCGATGGCAGAGACGGCCCCGAACATGACCTCTCCGCCCAGCAGGTGCGACAGGTGAAGGGCGGCCGTGTTGCCGCCGCCGATGAGGGCATTCTTGGCGTCGAAATACTCGGGATGACCGCGCAGCAGCGTCAGCGCGCCGAAGCCGATGATGAAGATCATGGCGTAGAACGAGTTCATGAACACGGTGGCCCACAGCACAGAGCTGCGAGCGGCCTTGGCGTCAGGCACCGTGAAGAAGCGCATGAGCACGTGTGGCAGCCCGGCCGTGCCAAGCATCAAGGCCATGCCCAGGGAAATGCCCGAGATGGGATCCTTGGCCAGGGCATTCGGGATCAGAATGGCTTCCTGCGCAGGATGGACGCCGACAGCCTTCGCCAGCAGCTCGCTGAAGCTGAAGCCGAACTGCGCCATCACCAGGAAGCAGATCAGCGTGCCCATGCTCAGCATCAGCACCGCCTTCACAATCTGCACCCAGGTCGTGGCCATCATGCCGCCGAAGACGACGTACATGACCATCAGCACACCGACCAGCATGATGGCGTAGATGTAGTCGATGCCGAAGAGCAGCTGCACCAGCTGCCCAGCGCCCACCATCTGCGCGATCAGGTAGAAGCTGACGATGATGAGCGAGGCCAGGGCGGAGAACACCCGCACGGAGCCTCCGCTCAGCTTCGAACAAACCACGTCCGTGAACGTGTACTTGCCCAGCTTGCGCAGCTTGCTGGCCATGAGGAAGACGACCAGGGGCAAGCCGGTGGTGTAGCCGACGGCATAGACCAGGCCGTCGAAGCCGTTGCTGAACACCAGCGCAGTCAGGCCCAGGAAGGCGCCGGCCGAAAGCGCATCGCCGGTGATCGCCAGGCCATTCTGGAAACCCGATATCTGGCCGCCCGCGGAATAGAAATCGCTGGCCGTTGAGGTCTTCCTGGCGGCCCACCAGGTGATGCACAGCGTCACCGCGATGACGGCCACGAACAGCGCCAGCGAGGTCACGCTGATGGTCCCTACGGACGACTGCGCTGCCATGGCATCGGTCGCGGCTACGGCCGGGAGGAGTTTGACCAGGCGTTTCATGTCAGCCCTCCGAAGCGTTGGCACGGATGACGTACATGACCGTCAGGAAGGTCCCGCAGGCGATGACTGCGAGTCCGAAGACGAAGGACAACGGCCAGCCCAGGCCTGGCACGATGGACTGCATCGTCTTGGAGGCAAAGCAGGCCGTCAGCAGGAATGAAAGGAAGAAGACGACTTGAACCGCGGTCAGCAACAGGCTCGTGCCCAAAGGTTCTGCGGTGTCAGTAGTTGCGGGGCGTCCCATATTCAACCTCCATGAACACACCAGCGGAGAGCTGGAAAGGGCAGGGCCGGGACTGTGCGTGGAGTCCGTCGGCCCGCAGGCTCATGCAAAGACTTCGGTGCCCGGCCTGTCGCTTCGGAAACTCAAGGGCCGTCGTGTCGTCTTGCGTGCGGCGCATCATGCGCAGCACGGTGGTTGAATGGAAAACGATTAATTCTGATGAGATCCATCGGCCGGAGAGATGGCACGCGCCGTATCGAGTGCCGCATGCAGCCGGCCGCGGCAACGGCACCGCGCCGCGGTGTCGGTCCGGTGCCGGGCCGTCAACGCCCGCTCAGTGGCCGCCGCGCGTCGCTGCATCAAGCTCGCGGACGAGCGTGCCGACCAGTTCGGCCGCGGGAAGAGCCCGTGCCAACGGTGCGCCCTGGCCGGCCCACTGGACGCCGAAGTCGTGGTTGCCCTTGCTGATCGCGGCAGCCTGAAGCGCCTTCGCCGCGTCGTAGGCAATGGGGTAGTCCGGCAGCGCGGGGGCGGTGCCGCCGCCGATGTCGGTGAACAGCCGGTTCACCAGGCCGCGTGCGGGCCGGCCCGATATGGCGGCGCAGACGCGGGTGTGATGCGCACGCTCGCTTTGCAGGGCGGCCCGGTATTGCGCATTGGCACCGGACTCGGGACAGAGGATGAAGGCGGTACCCATCTGAGCCGCGGCTGCGCCCAGTTGCATGGCCGCGGCAATGCCCTGGCCGTTCATGATGCCGCCGGCGGCGATCACGGGGAGGGGGCAGTTGGCGGCCAGCAGTTCGACCAGGGCGAAAGTGCCCAGGTGCTCGTCTGCCGACGGGTCGAACACGCCTCGGTGGCCTCCCGCCTCCAAACCTTGTGCGATCACGGCATCCACGCCTGCCTCCACCGCCAACGCCGCTTCAGCGGGCGACGTTGCGCACGCAAGCGTCACCACGCCGGCGTCTCGCAGTGCCCGTATCCATTCGGCAGGTGGCAGCCCGAAGTGGAAGCTGGCCACGGCCGGGCGCTCCTGCAGCAGCACGTCCAGCGTTTCCTCGCTGGTCAGGAAGGTTCCATAGCCCAGGGACAGGGCTGACGGTGGAGTGGCACCGAGCTCAGCGAAGAGGGGGGCAAGGTGCCTGATCCAGGCCGCCTCGCGTTCAGCATCGGCAATGGCCGGTTGATGGCAAAAAAGGTTGACGTTGAACGGCTTGTCAGTCAGCGCGCGCGTGGCTTCGATCGCCGCCCTGGACTGGGCCGCGGTGCTGGCGCCCAGCCCGATGGAGCCCAGGGCGCCGGCGTTCGAGACTGCCGCGGCCAAGTGGGGCGTCGCCACGCCCACCATGGGCGCCTGGATGATGGGGTGCCGGATCTGCAGCAGTCTCAGCAGGTCGCTCGTACGGGACATGGGATCTCCAGAAGGGTGGAATGGATCTGTCCAAATCATCTCATATGAAGATTAAAATTAATAAAATTATCCTCAAATGAGATGATGATGGACGAGTCGAGCCTTGAGATCTTCCTGGCCGTCGCTGCGGAGCTCAGCATCACCAGGGCTGCAGTGCAGGTAGGGCGGGTTCAGTCCAACGTCACGACCCGCATCCAGCAACTGGAAAGGGATCTCGGCGTGGATCTCTTTCGCCGGGAAGGCAAGCGGCTGAGCCTGACGCCTGAAGGGGAGCGCTTCAGGGACTATGCGAACCGGATGGTGGCGTTGACGCAGGAGATGCGCCAGGCGCTGCACCCGCAGGCCCCCAGCGGCAAGCTGCGGATCGGCTGCATGGAGAGCACGGCGGCCACGCGGCTGCCCGAGCCGCTGGCGCGGTTTCACCAGCGCTGGCCTCAGGTGGAGCTCAACGTCGTCACCGGGCCGTCACGTGCGATGCTGGAAGCGACCCGAAACGGTCTTGTGGATTGCGCGTTCGTCGCGCTCTATGGCGGCAGCGACATCAGGTCGGAGGCCGACCTGCTGGAGATGAGGCTGCGCGGAGCGCGGATGTACGAGGAAGAACTGGTCCTGGTGCTGCCCGCGGACCATCCGCCGGTCCGCAAGCCTGGCGACGTGGCGGTTCGTTCGCTGGCGGCCTTCGGCAGAGGTTGCAGCTACCGTGCGCTTGCCGAGGACTGGCTCGCGCCACGCGACCCGGCGCTCAAGATCCAGGAGGTCGCTTCCTATCACGCCATGCTCGCCTGCGTGGCTTGCGGGAGGTGCACATGCCTGTTGCCGCGCGCCGTCTTGAACCTCGCGAACCCCTCACCCGCCCTTCAAATCCTGGACATCGCAAGGATGGATACATGGCTGGTGTGGCGGGCGGACTTCAGTGCAGCGTCCCTTGAGGCACTGCGCGAAATCCTGCCTGGCGGGACGGTCAGGAACCTTGATGACCGCTGACCTGTTGCTGTACTCAGCCTGTCTCAAGTGATGGCTCATGCGGAAGTGCTGCCGTGCAGAGCGCGCGCACGGAGCGTGAGCCTTCCGTGCAACCCGCATCAGAAGCAAGGCGTCGGGCGTGTCGTGGCAAGCTTTCCTTCAAAGGAGATGCCATGTCCAAGGCCGCTATCGCAACCAAGACCCGCCAGCAGTCCCGTGGTGAACTGAATCGCCAGTCGATCCTCAACGCGGCTTCGCTGCTCTTCATCGACAAGGGATTCGGCGGCACCAACATCAACGACATCGCCGATGCGCTGGGTGCGACACGCACCGCCGTCTACTACTACTTCCAGAGCAAGGAAGCGATCCTGGAAGCGCTCACCGAGGAGGTGACGGAACAGGCCGGCGAGCTAGCCCGCAGTGTCAGCGGCCACGACGCGCTGCCGCCCGAAGAGGCCCTGCGCAAGCTGGTGAAGCAGCATGCCACTCTGATCCTGACGCACCCGCTGCAATTTCGGGTCGTGGAGCGCAGCGAAAGCAGCTTGCCGGAACCGCGCCGCGCCGCGGCGCGCGCGGCACGGCACTCGGTGCTCAACCACTTCGTGCACGTCATCCAGCGCGGCATCGACGCGGGCGCCTTCCTTGCGCCCGATGCCCGGGTCGCGGCGCTGGCCATCATCGGCATGTGCAACTGGAGCGCTTGGTGGTTCGAGCCGGAGGGCTGCGCCGTCGAGCCCGTGGCGCAGGCACTCACCGAGCTGGCGCTGCGTTGCGTGGTGCGGGACCAGCAGCGCCATCAGCGACCCGCTTCCGTCGCCGAGTCGATCCACCTGCTGCGCGAGCACCTCGACATCCTGGAGGCGCAGACGCGCCACGCGTCGCCTTGAGCACAAGACCTAGGGGAAACTCCTGATCTGACTCAAGTGTCAAACGTTTGACGTACACGTCAGCGCGTTCTATCGTTGATCCATGTCAACGAGAGGCGCCGCTGCCGCGGCGTTTGGACGATGCGTCAGACCCTGGCCCAGCCGACCGCCGGCTTTCTCAACACCGACTGGAACCCGCGCGACATCCCGAGCGGCACGGCGACGCGCAACGTGGTGCTGCGCACCGCGGACGGCGCAGCCACCGGGGGCTCGCTGTACACGCCGGCTGGCGGCAGCCGCACCGTGGTGTGCGTCATGCACCCGCG
>JAEYPG010000252.1 GCA_023410975.1 Pseudomonadota bacterium | reverse complement strand
CTCCAGCGCAGCGCCAGCGCGGTGCCAGTGCCGGGCAGGGACAGCAGTTCCTCGCGCACCGAAGGGGCGGCAGCGGCAATGGGATTGGAAAGGCTCATGGCGGGCGGACCGGCTTGAATGCGGAATGGCCTGCACGATAGCCAGCGCCGCCCCGGCGATAAACCAGCGCAGCGCTCATGCTTTGTTGCAGCCACGCTAACAATGCGGCGCGCGTTTCGCGGTTCAAATACGGCCCGCGGCGAGATTTCAGTTGAGGGGTTTGTGATGGACAAGTTGCTTGCGATGCAGGCGTTCGTGCGCGTGGTCGAGGCCGGCACCTTCAGCCGCGCGGCGGACACGCTGTCCTTGCCGAAGCCCACCGTGACGCGGCTGGTGCAGCAGCTCGAAGCGCAGCTGCAGACCAAGCTGCTCAACCGCACCACGCGCCGCGTGACGCTGACCACCGACGGCGCGGCCTACCACGACCGCGCGCTGCGCCTGCTGTCCGAGCTCGACGAGCTGGAGTCCAGCATGACGCGGGCCAAGGCGAACCCGCGCGGGCGGCTGCGCGTGGACGCCGGGACCTCGGTGGCGCAGTTGCTGCTCATTCCCGCGCTGCCTGACTTCCATGCGCGCTACCCCGAGATCCAGCTCGACCTGGGCGTGACGGACCGGCCGGTGGACCTGCTCAGCGAGAACGTGGACTGCGTGCTGCGCGGCGGCGAGATCACCGACCAGTCGCTGGTGGCCCGGCGCATCGGCAACTTCCACACGCTGGTGTGCGCGACGCCGGGCTACCTGGAGCGCCACGGCACGCCCGAGCATCCGCGGGACATCGAGCAGGGCGAGCATGTGGTGGTCAACCATTTCTCGTCCCGCACCGGCCGCATCTACCCCTTCGTCTTCGAGCGAGGCGAGGAGCGCTACGAGGTGCAGGGCCGCCACCGGGTCTCGGTCAACGACTCCAGCGCGGCGCTGGCCGCCGCGCTGGCCGGGCTGGGCATCGTCAACACCGCCACCTTCATGGCCCAGCCCTACATCGCGGCGGGCCTGCTGCGCCCGGTGCTGGTGGACTGGTGCTCGGAGTCGGTGCCCATCCACGTCGTCTATCCGCCCAACCGGCACCTGAGCGCCAAGCTGCGCGTGTTCGTCGATTGGGTGGCCGACCTGTTCGCGCGCAGCGACCAGATCCAGCGCCAGTGCAGCCTGCCGGGTTGCATGGCCGCCGCCATTGCCGCCGGCCGCGCGGGCCTCTCCACCGTCCCCGCATTGGCCGATATGCCGGCCGCGCTGGCAGTACCGCCTGCAGCGCTCGCGCAGGAGGCGGCGCGCACCTTGGCGGCCGGCTGAGCGGCTTCAGAACGCCACGCGCTCCGCGCCCTTGAGCCGCAGCATCTCCCGGGCTTCGGCGGGCGAAGCGATCTCGTGCCCCAGCTCTTCCAGCAGCCGGCGGATCTTGCGCACCTGCTCGGCGTTGCTGGTGGCCAGCTGACCGCGGCCCAGGTAGAGGCTGTCCTCCAGCCCCACGCGCACGTTGGCGCCCATGACGGCCGCATGGGTCAGCAGCGGCATCTGGTGCCGCCCCGCGGCCAGCACGGACCACCGGTAGTCCGCGCCGAAGAGCCGGTTGGCCGTCTGGCGCATGAAGCCCACGTTCTCCGTGTCGGCGCCGATGCCGCCCAGGATGCCGAAGATGGTCTGGATGAAGAACGGCGGCTTGACCAGCCCGGCGTCCACGAAGTGCGCCAGGCTGTAGAGGTGGCCAACGTCGTAGCACTCGAACTCGAAGCGCGTGCCGCAGCCCTCGCCCAGCTCCTGCAGGATGCGGCGGATGTCGCGGAAGGTGTTGCGGAAGATCGTGTCCTCGGTGCCCTCCACGTAAGCCCGCTCCCAGCCGAGCTTCCAGTCCTTGACCTTCGCGGCCATGGGATGGATGGAGAAGTTCATCGAGCCCATGTTGAGCGAGGCCATCTCGGGCTTGAAGCGCAGCGGCGCGGCCAAGCGCTGCTCCAGCGTCATGCTGGTGGAGCCGCCGGTGGTGAGGTTGATCACCGCATCGGTGGCGCCGCGGATGGCGGGCAGGAATTGCGCGAACACCTCCGGGTCGGCACTGGGCCGGCCGTCGGCCGGGTCGCGCGCGTGCAGGTGCAGGATCGCCGCGCCCGCCTGCGCCGCCTCGATGGCCTGCGCCGCGATGTCCTGCGGCGTCAGCGGCAGGTACGGCGACATGGTGGGCGTGTGGACCGCGCCGGTGACGGCGCAGGTGATGATGACCTTGTGTGCCATGGCCGGCTCCCTCACTCGATGGACACCTTGACCCGCTTCACCACCTCGGCGTAGCGGGCGCGATCGCCCTGCATCAGGTCCACCACCTGCTGCACCGGCCCGGGGCTGGGCACGAAGCCGAAGCCGGCCAGCCGCTCCTTCACGTCGGGCTGCTCCAGCGCCTCGTTCACGGCCTGGTTGATCCTCTTCGCCACGGCGTCGGGCGTGCCCTGCGGCGCCATCAGCGCCACCCAGGTCTGAGCGTGCACGTCCCTGGGGCCGCCCGCCTCTTCCAGCGTGGGCACCTCCGGCAGCACCGGCGAGCGCGCGCGGTCGCCCACGGCGAGGAAGCGCAGCTTGCCCGCGCGCACCAGCGGCCCGGCCGTGGCGATGCTGCCGTAGGCCCAGTCGATCTCATGGCTGGCCACGGCCGCGTAGAGCTGCGAGGTTTCCTTGAAGGGCACGTGCAGCATGTCGGCGCCCAGCGCGTGCTGCAGCTGGGCCGAGGCCAGGTGCAGGGGGCCGCCCACCGCGCTGGAGCCGTAGCGCACCGCCCCAGGCTTGGCCGTGATCGCGGCCAGCAGGTCCTTGAGTGTGCGGTATGGGCCGTCGGCCGCCACCGCGACGAAGAAGGTGGTCTTGTAGAGCACCGCCACGGGCACCAGGTCCTTCTGCGGGTCGTAGGCCAGCTTCTTGAAGATCAGCGGGTTGATGGAGAGGTTGCCCACGTCAACCACCACCAGGTCCGCGCCGGTGGGCGGGGCGGCCTTCACGGCGTTGATGCCCACCACCCCGGCGCCGCCGGGCCGGGAGTCCACCACCACCGGCTGGCTCCACTGGGCCTGCAGCTTCTCGGCCACCATGCGTGCCACGGTGTCCGGCCCGCTGCCGGTCGGGAAGGTGCTCGTGATGCGCACCGGCCCCTTGGGCAGGCCTTGCGCCATGACGCCCCCGGCCAGCGAAGCCAGGGCCAGCGCCAGGAGGCGACGCCTCGTCTCGTCCATGTCTTGTCTCCTTGCTTGTCGTGAGCGCCGGGATGCGTGCCGCACCCGGCGCGAATGCTCCGATGCGCGCTGCGCTCAGCCCTCGTCCACGATCGGGTTGCGCAGCAGGCCCACGCGCTCGATCTCGACCTCGCAGACGTCGCCCGGCTGCATCCACAGCTGCGGCTTGCGCGCCATGCCGACACCGGAGGGGGTGCCGGTGATGAGGATGTCGCCGGGCTCCAGCGCCATCGCCTCCGAGCACACCGACACCAGCGTCGCGACGTCGAAGATCATGTCCCGCGTGTTGGCCTCCTGCACCGTCTGGCCGTTGAGCCGGCACTGCAGCCGCAGGCCCCTGGCCCCGGGCGGCAGCTCGTCCGCGGTGACGAACTCCGGCCCGAAGGCGCCGCTGGCGTCGAAGTTCTTGCCCAGCAGCCACTGGTTGGTGCGCAGCTGGTAGTCGCGGATGGAGCCGTCGTTGAACAGCGAGTAGCCCGCCACGTGCGCCAGCGCCTGTTCCCTGGGGATGTAGCGCCCGGCCTTGCCGATCACGGCCACCAGCTCGGCCTCGTAGTCGAACTGGGTGGACACGTGCGGGCGCACCAGCGGCTGCCCGTGGGCGACCCACGAGGAGCGGTAGCGCTGGAACACGACCGGGTGCTTGGGCGGATCGAAGCTGCTCTCGGCGGCGTGGTCCACGTAGTTCAGGCCGATCGCCAGCGCCTTGCCGGGGTTGAGCACCGGCGGGAGGTAGCGCAGCCCGGCCAGCGGCCGGCGCACGCTGCCGCGCTCCACCGCGGCGCGCACGGCCTGCAGGCCCGCCTCGCCCTGGCGCAGCAGCTCGTCCAGCGAATGGGGGCCGCCGTCGGCGCCCAGGTCGATGAGCGCATCGGCACCGACGCGCACGCCGAGGGCGGGCTGGTCCTGGTCGTTGAGGAAAGCGATGAATCGCATGAGGAGTCTCCTTCAGCGCCCGCCCACGGGCTGTTCATGGTTGAGAATGAAATCGTCCGGCAGCGCCGGGCCCCAGACGTAGAACGAGTCTTCGGGCGGGTGGTCCGCCGCCGGCCAGTCCAGGTCGTGCGGCACGAACTCGATGCCGAACGAGTACTCGGCCCAGCTGCCCCAGGGGTCGCGCACGTAATAGAAGTAGTTGGAGCCCAGGACGTGGCGGCCCACGCCCCAGCCCCGTTCGAAACCCGCGGCGCGCATCTGCTCGGCGCCGCAGCCCACTTCGTCGAAGCTGCCCACGTCCCAGCTGGAGTGGTGCAGGCCCGGCGCATGCGACTTGGCGAAGGCCACGAGGTGGTGGTCGCTGCCGTGCGCGCCGTGCAGGAAGGCCACGAGGTCGCCCGATCCGTCCGACAGCCGCAGCCCCAGCACCTCGGTGCAGAAGCGCACCATGCGCGGCACGTCGGGGCTGAAGAACAGCACGTGCGAGAGACGGCGCGGACGCACCGGCGCCACTCGGCTGCGCGCGGGCGCCACGTCGGCGCAGGGCTCGGCCCGGGACTTCTCATCGGGCGCCACCTTGGGCGCCACCACCAGCTGCAGCGGCGTGCCGTCGGGATTGCGCAGCCACAGGCCCGTGCCGTCGGACAGCGGGTGCGGCTCGCAGCCGAGGCCGCGCTCCTCGATGCGCCGGCGCAGCGCGTCCACGTCCTGCGCGTAGATGCCCAGACGCAGGTACTCCAGGCGCTTCGGCGCGCCGCCGGCATGCACCGACGCCCAGCAGTGCGGATGGCCGAAGGTGTGCAGGTCCAGCCGCTCACCCACGCGCCGCACGTCCAGCCCGAAGGCGGCATAGAAGCGCTGCGCCGGCTCCAGGTCGGGCACCGAGAACACGAAGCGATCGACGGAATGCACGCCCACCGTGCCGGCGCGGCGTGGAAGCCCTGTGTCCATGCGTTGTTCCTCCTTGCTCATCGCGCCTGCCCGGTGACCTGCTGCAGCAGCGCCGTACCCGCGCTCGGCCACGCGTCGCCGCGCCAGGCCACGTGCTGGTCGGGGCGCAGCAGCGTCAGCCGCGTCGGGTAGAGGTTGGCCACGCCCGGCTCGCTGGGCTGCAGCACTTTCAACCGCACACCGCAGCGCTCGGCCTGGGCGCGGGCGGCAGCGATGGCGGCCTCTTCGGCGCCCTGGGCCAGCAGCGTGAAGCCGGGGCCGAAGTGGTCGTACAGCGAGCTGCCGTCATGCAGCCAGGCATGGGGCGCCAGGGAACCCGGGCGCGACGACGGGACGTAGTTGATGAAGTCGCGCGCCGGCGCGGCGCTGCCGTCCGGCACGATCACCGGCGAGTCGTCGTAGCGGTAGCCCAGCACCACGCCCAGCGTGGCGAACTCGCGCAGCTTGGTGGCCTGGATGCGCGCGCCGACCTCGCGCCGCAGCCGCTCGCCGCGCTCGCCAGCGTCCTCCAGGCCCTCGGCCACCAGCTGGTTGCCCAGCGTGGCGTGGTTGAGCACGGCCTCGTCCAGCACCCATTCGTGCACCGGGCGGCGCTCGGCCTCGTAGCTGTCCAGCAGGGCCGGGCCGCCCCAGCCCTGCAGCACGGCGGCCAACTTCCAGCCCAGGTCCACGCCGTCGGCCACGCCCATGTTCATGCCGTAGCCGCCGAAGGGCGGGTGCAGGTGGCACGCATCGCCGGCGAGGAAGACGCGGCGCTCGCGGTAGCGCTCGCCCAGCAGGCGGCTCGCCACCCACTCGTCGCCGCTGAGCACCTGGTAGGGCAGGTCGATGCCCGTGGCGCGGCCGATCAGCGAGCGCGCGTCGAGGTCGGCCAGGCGCACGCCCTCGGCCACCTGCGTGGGCATGAAGAACCAGGTGTCGCCGCGGTCCATGGGTCCGATGACGCTGGGCACGTCGCGGTTGACCTGCCAGTACATGATGGCCGGGCCATGCCGGTGCGCCTCGGCCAGCCCCGGCGCCCGGAAGATGATGTTGTAGTTGCGCGAAAGGCCGTGCTGCCCCTGCATGCGCACGCCCAGCAGCTCGCGCACCGTGCTGCGCGCGCCGTCGGCGCCGACGAGGTAGTCCGCCTGCACGTCGAGGTCCCGGCCCTGCGCCAGGTCGCGCAGTTGCGCCCGCACCCCTTTCCCGCCCTGCTCGAAGCCGCGCAGCTCGCAGTTGAAGCGCAGCTCGACGCCGGGCAGCGACTGCGCGTACTCGCGCATGACCTCCTCCACCGTGTACTGCGGCACCCATTGCGCATGCTCCGAGTACAGCGGGTTGCGGCCTGGGGCACAGTAGAAGGCGTTGTCGAAGCGCGCCAGCGCCGGACCGGCCAGGCGGGTGACGAACAGGACGTTCGAGGGGTAGTCCGCGCCCAGCGGCGAGGCCGCGCGCAGCCGATCGGCCAGTCCCCAGCGGCGCAAGTGCTCGCGGGTGCGCACGTTGGTGGTCTTGGCGCGCGGGGCGACGCCCACACGCTCGTTGCGCTCCACCAGCAGGCAGGGCACCCCCCGCCGTCCCAGCTCGATCGCCAGTGCCAGGCCCACCGGCCCGGCCCCGACGATGAGCACCCTCGGCGGCGCCTCGCTTGAGCGCCCCTGTGAACTTGTCTCCGCCATCGTTCGACTCCTTTTGCCGCTTGATGCCCGTCAAGCGGATGGAGCGAACTCTAGGAACGGCCCACCGATCGCAAAAGATGGCAATATTTCTTCAGCGATACCTGGATCGGATCACCAATCCCATGAAACTGCATTCGCTGCGCGATTTCCTGGCCGTGGCCGAGCGGGGCGGGCTGCGCGCGGCGGCCCGTCACCTGGGCCTGCCCCAGCCCGCCATCACGCGCAGCATCCAGGAGCTGGAGAAGGAGCTGGGCGTGCCGCTGTTCGAGCGCAGCGCCAAGGGCGTGCGGCTCACGCCCATGGGCGAGGTCTTCCTGCGCCGCGCCAACGCCGTGCGCAGCGAGCTGCAGAAGGCCAAGGAGGAGATCGACCAGCTGCGCGGCCGGGCGCACGGCACGGTGACGCTGTGCCTCTCCAGCGTGCCGCACCTGGCGCTGCTGCCCAGCGCGCTTCAGGCCTTCCGCAGCCGCTTTCCCGAGGTGGACTTGCACGTCATCGACGCGGTGTTCCCCAATGTCGAAGCGGCGCTGGTCGAAGGCCGCATCGACTTCTACGTGGGTCCCACGCCGCCGCGGCTGCCGCCGGAGCTGCAGGGCGAGAAGCTCTTCGACAACACGCGGATCATCATGGGCCGCAAGGGACACCCGCTGGCCCGGGCGCGCAGCCTGCGCGAGCTCGTTGGCGCGCAATGGATCACCACGTCCATCACCTACAAGGCCGAGGAAGAGCTGGGCCCGCTGTTCGCCGAGCACGGGCTGCCGCCGCCGCGGCTGGCGATGCAGGCGCAGTCCTCGCTGACCTTCCTGGTGTCGATGGTCTATTCCGATCTGCTGATGATGGTGCCCGTGCAGTGGGTTCAGTTTCCACTGTGGCGCGACGTGCTGGAGCAAATCCACGTCGAGGAGCCGCTGCCGGCGCCGCCCATCAGCATCGTGCAGCGCGCGGGACTGCCGCTGACGCCGGCGGCCGAATATTTCTGCGACATGGTGCGGCGCGCCAGCGCGCAAATCCGGCAAGCGCCCTGAGGCGCGGCCTGCGGTTTTCAGCGCAGAACTGATACAGGTATATCGGGGTTTTTTCGCAAATCCGTGCACTACCGCCGGAACTTTATCCAGGCTGCCCGGCGGTTACAGATTCCGCGCTACCTCTGGCGGGCGAATCACACACACAGCATCGCTCTGACAATCATTTGGGTGTGAGTGCCAGCAAACTTGCGAGCCACCTTTTCACCCGCCGGCTCTGGTTTCCCAACCTTTGGTCCAGCAGCCGCGCCCTGAAGCCGCTGCACGGGACGGCCACATTGAATGCACCGGGTACACGCCCTACTCCAATGGCGTCAACGCAAAAGAAGGAAAAGCGGCATATTGCCCGTCATTCATATTGTTACTTTTTTCAATTTTCAGAAACTTCCAGCATCTCATTTTCACCTTGCCCACTGCCGAAACAGTGGGCATACGCTTGATTAGCCTCCTATTGAATAAATAGGCATCAGGCGCGGGCACGACCCGGCAACAAATAACAAATCCACGCCATGGCGCAAATACGCCAGGGTTTCCACAAACTCGTCCATTCAAACCATTTTCCACCTTTTAATCATGAACGCCCTGAATTACGCTCAGCCGTCCCGTTTTGTCTTGGGCAGCGCCCTGTTTTCCATGGCTGTGATGCTTGCCGCTTGCGGCGGCGGTTCGGAAGACGGCGTCGCCACGGCGTCCGAAGCCGCGCAGGCGTTGGCCTCCGGCACGGCAGGCAGCGTGGCGAACGACACTGCTGCAGAAGCGCTTTCCGGCGGCCGGGCGCCGCTGGCCGACTGGGAAACGCAGGACGACCCGGTCACCTCGCAGGCCTTCCTGGCCAGCCAGTTGGCCAAGGCGCCGTCCATGGAGCGTGCCCTTGCAGCGGCCAGCACCGACGCCCGCGTGAAGTGGAATCCCGGCCACTACATCGCCAGCGGCAAGCGCGATCCGCAGACCGTTGCCAAGATCCTGGAGGAGATCAAGCCGATACCTCAGGTCAAGGGCCTGCTGCTGCGCTACGACTGGTCGCAGTTGGAGACTGACAAGGGCGTCTACGACTTCTCGAAGATCGATCGCGACCTGGCCTCGGTAGCCGCGCAGGGCAAGCGCCTGTTCGTGATGGTCAGCACCAAGGTCTTCACCGCGGGCGGGCGCGCAGTGCCGAACTACCTGCACACGGCGGAGTACGACGGCGGCGCCTACAAGATCCTGATCGGTGCCCGTGACGCACTGGGCAGCAACGAGCGCTATGGCGAGAACGCCGCGCTGCACAACCCCAAGGTGCGCGACCGCCTCATCGCGCTGACCACGGCGCTGGGCGCGCGCTACAACCGGCACAACGCCTTCGAGGGCGTCACGTTCAACGAGACGGCGCTGGGCCAGATGCTGGTGCCGCTGACCGAGGTCCAGCGCACGGCCTACTTCGACAATCTGGCGCAGGTGGATGCGGCCACGAAGCGGGCCTTCCCCAACACGGTGGTGATGCAGTTCATCAATTTCCCGCGTCCGTACATGCAGGGGCTGCTCACCAGCATGGTGAACAACAAGGTGGCAGTGGGCGGCCCGGACATCCTGCTGGAGGACCGTGACCTCAATACCTACATCTATCCCCTGTACGACCTGGCCAAGGGCAAGGTGGCGGTGGGCCCGTCGGTGCAGCCCGAGAACTACCTCACCACCACGCAGAACGGCGTGCACAACCCGCCCAGCATCAACGACCTCTACAACTTCGGCCGTACCCGGTTGAGCGCCAACTACCTGTTCTGGACCCGTTCGCTGACCGGCACGCCCACGCCCTGGCCGCGCGTGCAGGAGTTCTTCAAGTCCGCGGCCTTCCCCAAGGACGCCAGCGGCGGGCTGACCTCCACCTGCCCCACGGCCTACAC
>JAEYPG010000247.1 GCA_023410975.1 Pseudomonadota bacterium | reverse complement strand
AAATCGTCGTGGTGCTGGTGGCAATGATTCCCGAGCGCCTTTGCTGGCATGTTGCCGGCCAGGGGCGAGGCAAGGCTTGAGCCGTGGCCCTCGCTGGCCACTGACAAGCGGATGAGCGGACATGTGCGCCTCCTGACGGACGAGAAGGAAAAGGGCGGCAGCCTGAAGGCTGCGCGGGATGGGAAATAGGGGGAGGGAGGAGAAGCGCCCCACCCCGCTGTTGATCGCCCTGGAAAGCTTCTTGAACCTGGCGGTGGTCGCCGTCAGGGCACGGTGCGACGGCGTGGCTGCGGCACAGAAGCGGCGGGCTGCTGGCGCGGCGGCTGGTCCAGTCCCGCGCGCAGCCGCTCGTGCATGTCGGTGAGCGTGGCGCGCAGGTCATCGTCCAGCACGTCGCGCAGTTGCTCGCCCAGCGCGTCGAGCGTATCGGCGTCGCCCTTGTCGGCCGCGCGCTGCATTTGCTCAGCAAACGCATCGGCGTCGAAGCCGCGGCGGGCCTGAGGGGTGGGTGCCATCGGACGTGACGGCGTGGCCGGCGCTGGCGCGGTGGCTGGGTCGCTCACCTGCGCGTCGGCAGCCGGTGCCGATGGTGCGGTCGCTGGCGGCCTCGCGCGCTCGCGCAGCGCGGCCTTTGCCATGTCGGCAGCGGTGGGCGGCTGACCAGCAGCGCCAGCACCACCCTCGCCTTGCGCGTCATTGGCCGCAGGCGCCACTTCCACCGGCTCGAACCAGTCGGCCACCGTGCTCATCTCGTCGCGCAGGCTTACGTAGATGCGTTTCAGCCCGACAACTTGAGCCGGCTGGATCGACTCGATGCGGCGCTGGATGCGGCGCTCGATCTGCTCCTTGGTCACGCCGAACTCGCCGGCGAAGGTGTCCAGCAGCCGCTTGATGCCCTCGGGGCTGGTGTCGGCCTTGGCCCGCAGCGTGGCGCTGGCCTGCTCCATCGCCATCTCCGTCACGTCGCCCGGGATCTGTGCCAGGATGCACGCCCGCTTGCGCCGCGCAGCCTGGTTGGCGCAAAGCTCGTAGATGTCGCGCTCGTCCTTGAGCCGGTAGCCGCCGTGCTTGGTGTCGCGCCAGTGGCGCACGAAGAACTGGATCACCTCCCGGTTATTGGCCTCGTGGTCGATGCAGAAGGCTTCCACCTCGGACACGCCCACGCCGTCCGCGCCGACGTAGCGGCCGATCTCGCGCCAGCCGCTGGAGAGGTGGCGCCAGCACTGCGCCATAGCCTCGGCGGCGCGGATGCTGGGGCCCACCACGTCGGTGCCGCCGCGGCTGTACTGGTACTGTGCCTTCTCCGCCAGGGTCTGCCGGGTGAAGGCATTGCGAATCCGGTCAGTGGCCTGAATGACGTTGCGCGGGAAACGATTTGCCATCATCGCCAGCGCCATGACCTCGGCGCTCTCGCGCGCCTGCATGGCCCGGGCGCCTGCGCCATCGGTGCCGGCGCGCGCGGCGACCGGTGCGGTGTCGAACGGGTTCTGCACGACTTCGATCTCGCTCATGGCGTACTCCTGGCAGAGGATGCGGTTGCAAGGTGCGCTCACGGGAGCGCGCTACGGGTGAAAAAGACCGGCGCTTGAAGCGGTGCCGGCCATCCCAAAAAGGCTCACCTTTCAGTCCTTGAGCCGGAACTGTCGGCCGGGCTCGCCGGTGCGAAGGAACTCCCGATAAAGCGCCGGGTGCGCAGCCTCGAAGGCGGCGGCGTTGAAGCGCCGCGCCGGCCTGGTGGCCTTCCACGTGGCAAGCGTCTGGCCGGTGGCGTCCACCAGCGTGTCGGCTTCGCCCAGGGCGCCCATGAGCCGCGCCTTCAGGGCGGCTTCGGTGGCGTCCAGCTGCTCGCGCTGCGCCTTGATGGCGTGCAGCTCGCGGGCCGTGCGCAGCGCCTCGGCGTCGGCCATCACCTGCTCGGCGCGGCTGGCCTGTCCGAAGCGCGCCAGCATGTCGTCCAGCGTGATGGGTTCGGGGGGCTCACCGCGCTCCACCAGCGTCCAGAAGTCCGCAATGCCGTCCTTGATCAATTCCTGCAACTCGCGGTCGGCCTCGACCACGAACTCGTCGTACTCGGCGCCAGCAAAGAGCACCGGCACGAACGACACATCGACGCCGGCCAGCAGCATTTCCTGATGAACTTGCAAGAGGTAGTGCTGCGGAATGTCAGGTGAGCCGGACTCACCCCAGCCGTTGCGCGTGCGCGCCGTCTTGGCCTGCACGCAGAAGCGGCCGGGCACCCAGGCGTCCAAGTGCGCGAACATGCGCCCGCGCCGCATGGTGTCGGGCGCCACTACCAGCAGGTCATCCGGGTGCGCGCGCTGGAACTCGGAGAGGATGAAGGGCTCGGCCGCCAGGCCAAAGCGCATCGCCAGGTTGTCTTCAGGTTCCGGGGCCTCGCCGCGCTTGACCTGGTAGAGCTCGAATCGGGTCTGGTACGGGCTCAGGCCCAGGGCCGCGGCGCATTCCGAGGCGCCCACGCCGGTACGGCGCAGGGCCTTCTGTGCTTCGCTGAGCATCGCCTTCGCCCGCCCACTCAGAACGGGCAACCGTCAGGACAGCCCCAGGCACCGGCCTTGGCCAGCAGCCGGAAGGAGCCGCGCGAGTTCATGTCGCCGCACCACGCGCTGCCGCGCTCGAACACCACGCCCAGGCGCTGCGGCTGCATGAGCGTCACGCGCCCGATGCGCCCGTCCATGCCTTGCACCGTATCGCCCAGCGCCAGCGGCTCGCTGTAGGGGTCGAAGGCGGTGGCGGCGCCCTCCTCTGCCATGGCCGCCAGTTCATCGTCGCCCTCGGCGGGCCACACTGGGGCCAAGTACGCCGGCATGAACGCCCAGGGCACGCTGTCGAGCATCACCAGCACCAGCCCAAGCGAGGCGCAGCCCGAGTGCTCGACCACGACCCCCTCACGGCCGGCCAGGGCAGCGGCCTCTTCGGGCTCGAACGGGTTCAGGTCCTGCTCCAGCAAATCGTCGGCAGTGGCATCGACCCGCACTCGCTGCCCCGGCCGGAACGCGGAGCGCGGCATGGCGGGCGGCTTCTGCGCCGTGGTCGCGCCGTCCGGGAAGACGTAGCGCGGCACGAACGATTGCCGCCCGTCCGCTCCAGTAGCGACGGTGCCCAGCGGCGTGCTGCGGCAGGACGCCTGCGCCAGCCGCTCGCGCAGATGCGGCTTGAGCGTGGCCCTGTGCGCGTCAGCGAGGCGGTTGCCGGTGACGGGACCGAGTTGCGACATGGCGACTCCAAGGGAAGGAAGGCCGGCAAGAGGGGCCGCCGGCTATAGGCCCAGGGGACTCAGTACGGAAAGAAGGGCGCGGACAGCAGCGCCAGCAGCACCCCGGCGATGAAGCCGAGCACGTCCCAGCGGAAGGACCGGGCGCGGTCATCACGAGTGCAGGCGAACGCATCGGCCACGGCTTGGTCGGCCAAGGCGTCGTCGGTGTCATGCAGGTCAGGCATGGCGGGCCTCCCTCTCGCGCACCGGGCAGCCGCCACCACGCAGGCAGCGGTGCCCGTACTCACACGGCGGGCACCCCGGGTCTTCGCCTTCCTCGGCCACGCAGGCGGCCTCGTGCTCGCGGATCAGGGCATCGACCCGCTGCTGCCCGACCGAGTCCGTGGGCCGGTGCGCCGCCAACCAATGGATGGCTGAGCGGTGAACGGCCGCGCTCATGCCATCGCTCCCAGGGCACGCGCCACCGCCACATGTGCCGCTTCTACCAACACCGCCAGGGCTTCGGCGTCGGACGTGGTGCGCAGGGCAGGCAAAGCCGTCAGGGCCTGAGCAACGGCAAACAGGTCCGGTGCGGCCTTGAGCAGATGCGCGTTCGCCAGGACCGGCACCACGGCGACCAGACCGCCAGGGCTCGGCAAATTGTCGTGATGCAGGGTTCGCCCGCTGGCTCCCAGGTAGTACGGGCCGGGCTCGAACCCGA
>JAEYPG010000205.1 GCA_023410975.1 Pseudomonadota bacterium | reverse complement strand
AGGAGACCGCGATGATCTCCGTGGCGACGCCCTTTTCCTTGAGCCGCACCGCTTCCTCGACGGCGATCTCGTCGAAGGGGTTCATGCTCATCTTCACGCCGGCGAGGTCCATGCCCGAGCCGTCGCTTTTCACGCGCACCTTGACGTTGTAGTCCACGACGCGCTTCACGCTCACCAGAACTTTCATTGCACTTCCTTCCTTCAAGCAGCCACGGCCGTGCCGGGCTGGGTCTGCGCCTGCGCGGCCTGGGCCGCTTGGCGCGCCGCCGACGAGGTGGTCATCACCGTCGCCTCGCCATCGATGACGACCACGCCCTTGACGCGGCACTCGGTGGACAGCACCGCGCGCGCCTTGGCCGTGTCCACGGACAGCACGGTCACGGTGGCGTGCACCGTGTCGCCGGGGCGCACCGGTGCGCGAAAGCGCATCTGCTGCCCCAGGTACACCGCGCCCGGCCCCGGCAGCCGGTTCGCCACCGCGGCCGAGATCACGCTGGCCGTGAGAAAGCCGTGCGCAATGCGCCCGCCGAAGCGCGTGGTCGCGGCGAACTCCTCGTTGGTGTGCACCGCGTTGTTGTCGCCCGAGACGGCGGCGAACAGCACGATGTCCGCCTCGGTGATGGTTTTGGAATAGGTGGCCTGCATGCCGGGGCGCAGGTCCTCGATGTCGTAGCCGTTCAGGTCGTTCATGAATGGTCTGCCAGTCGCATGCGCACTCCTGTTGAAACCCAAGCCATGCCGTTCGGGCTGAGCTTGTCGAAGCCCTGCCGCACAGCCGGGCTGCCAGCCCTTCGACAGGCTCAGGGCGAACGGGAGACAGATTTCAGAACTGGTCGTCGGCCAGGCTCAGCGTGGTGTCGGCGCCGTTCACCACGGTGTCGCGCAGCGCGCCGGCCTGCACCAGGACGTGCGCGGCGAAGTGGGCCGCGGTGGCGACCTTGGCGCGCAGGTACGGGGCGTCGCCTTGGCCGGCGGCGAGCTGCTTCACGGCCGCATCGGCCAGCAGCGCGCTGAGCCAGCCGCCGATCACCGTGCCCGACAGGCGCAGGAAGGGCACCGAGCCCGCGGCGCACTTCGCGGGCGCGTCGGCGCTGTTGGCCAGCAGCCATTGCACGGCGCTTTCCAGCGCGCCGAGCGCGGCGTGCAGCGACTGGCCGATGCGGGCCACGGCGGCGTCCTGGCTGTCGAGCAGCTGGCGCGCGTCCGCGTCCATGCGATTCAGCAGCACGTCCATGGTCTTGCCGCCCTCGCGGGCGATCTTGCGGCCGATCAGGTCGTTGGCCTGGATCGCCGTGGTGCCCTCGTAGATCGTCGTGATGCGCGCATCGCGCAGGTACTGCGCCGCGCCCGTCTCCTCGACGAAGCCCATGCCGCCGTGCACCTGCACGCCGTCCGAGGCAATGCCCAGCGCGTTGTCGGTGCACCAGCCCTTGACCACCGGCGTGAGCAGGTCCACCAGCGCCTGCGCCTGCACGCGCTCCTCGCCATCGGGGTGGCTGTGGGCGCGGTCCATCTGGCCGGCGGCGAAGTAGGCCAGGGCGCGCATGGCCTCGACCTTGGCCTTGCTGTCCATCAGCATGCGGCGCACGTCGGGGTGGCCGATGATGGTCTTGCTGCCCGTGGCGGTGCGGCCCTGCACGCGCTCCAGCGCGTAGGCGCGGGCGTGCTGGTAGGCGCGCTCGGACACCCCCAGGCCTTCCAGGCCGACGTTGAGCCGCGCGTGGTTCATCATCGTGAACATGCAGGCCAGGCCATGGCCCGGCTCGCCCACCAGGTAGCCGATGGCGCCGCCCTTCTCGCCGAAGCTCATGGAGGCCGTGGGGCTGCCGTGGATGCCCAGCTTGTGCTCCAGCGACGTGCACAGCAGGTCGTTGCGCTCGCCCAGCGAGCCGTCCTCGTTGACGAGGAACTTGGGGCACAGGAACAGCGACAGGCCCTTCACCCCGGCCGGCGCGTCCGGCAGCCGCGCCAGCACCAGGTGGATGATGTTCTCGGCCAGGTCGTGCTCGCCCCAGGTGATGAAGATCTTGTTGCCGCTGACGCGGTAGTGGTCTCCTTCCGGCACCGCGCGGGAGCGGATGACGGAGAGGTCCGAGCCGGCCTGCGGCTCGGTGATGTTCATGGTGCCGGTCCAGCGGCCGGCGACCATGTTGGGCAGGAAGCGCGCCTTGAGCGCTTCGCTGCCGTGGTGCGAGATGGCCTCGACCGCGCCCAGCGTGAGCATCTGGCACAGGCTGAAGGCGTGGTTGGTGGCCTTCCACATCTCCAGCACCGCCGTGGACACCAGCGTGGGCAGGCCCTGGCCGCCGAACTCGGTGGCTGCGGGCATGCCGTTCCAGCCGGTCTCGCAGAAGCTCGCGTAGGCCTCCTTGAAACCGTCCGCGGCGTTGACGGCGCCGTCCTTCCAGCGCGCGCCCTGCACGTCGCCGACACGGTTGATCGGGTCGAGCACGCCGGCGGCGAACTTGCCGGCCTCTTCGAGGATGGACTCGACCAGGTCGGGCGAGCAGTCCTCGAAGCCGGGCAGCGCGCAGACCGCCTCCAGGCCGCCGACCTCCTTCATCGTGAACAGCATGTCGCGCAGGGGTGCGCTGTAGGTGGACATCGTCAATTCCTTTCAGGACTCGTTTTCAGGTACCCGTTCGCCTTGGGCCCGTCGAAGGGCCTGCAACCCGGTTGAGCGGCAGGGACAACGACGGCGCCCAGACCGAACGGAATACCTCTACTGAATGCCAGCGGTCAGTGCGCGCTGGCCGCCGCGGCGCCGATACCGGTCTGCGCGCGGACGTACTGGTCGCGGAAGCCCGCGATTTCCTTCTGGGCCCGGGCGCTCTTGTCGGTGACGGAGAACAGCCAGGTGAAGAAGAAGGCCAGCGGCATGGAGAACAGCGCCGGCTGCTCGTACGGGAAGATCGGCGCGGGGTTGCCCAGCACCACCACCCACACGGCCTTGGACAGCACCACGAAGGCCACGGCCGAGACCAGGCCGATCACGCCGCCCACCAGCGCGCCGCGCGTGGTCAGGCCCTTCCAGTAGATCGACAGCACCAGCACCGGGAAGTTGGCCGAGGCCGCGATGCCGAAGGTCAGGCCCACCAGGAAGGCCACGTTCTGCTTCTCGAAGGCGATGCCCAGCACCACGGCCAGCACGCCCAGCAGCAGCGAACAGCGCTTGGAGACCTTCATCTCCTCCTCTTCCGTGCACTTGCCCTGGCGGATGACGCGGGCGTAGATGTCGTGCGCGATGGCGGAGGCGCCGGCCAGGGCCAGGCCCGAGACCACGGCCAGGATGGTGGCGAACGCAACGGCCGAGAGGAAGCCCAGCAGCAGGTCGCCGCCCACGGCCTTGGCCAGGTGCATCACCGGCATGTTGCTGCCGCCGATGAGCGCGCCGCCGACCTTGCCGCCCTCATAGAACTGCGGGTCCTGGCCGACGATCACGATGGCCGCCAGGCCCAGCAGGCACACCACCAGGAAGAACAGGCCGATGAAGCCGCTGGCCACGAAGACCGACTTGCGGGCCTCCTTGGCGTTGGGCACCGTGAAGAAGCGCATCATGATGTGCGGCAGCGCGGCGGTGCCGAACACCAGGCCCAGCGACAGCGACACGGCCGTCACGGGGTCGGCCAGCAGGCTGCCCGGGCGCATGATGGCCGCGCCGCTCTTGTGCGCCGCCACGGCCTGCGAGGCCAGCGTCTCGATGTTGAAGCCGAAGTGGCTCATCGCCAGCGCGAGCATGAGCAGGCCGCCGCACAGCAGCATCACGGCCTTGACGATCTGCACCCAGGTCGTGGCGATCATGCCGCCGAAGGTGACGTACACCACCATCAGCACGCCCACGATGGCCACGGCCACGGCGTAGTCCAGGCCGAACAGCAGCTTGATGAGCTGGCCCGCGCCGACCATCTGCACGATCAGGTAGAAGATCACCACCGTGAGCGAGCCGAAGGCCGCGAAGGTGCGGATGCGGTTCTGGTCCAGCCGGTACGAGGCGATGTCGGCAAAGGTGAAGCGGCCCAGGTTGCGCAGCCGCTCGGCCAGCAGGAACAGGATCACCGGCCAGCCCACGAAGAAGCTGATGATGTAGACGAAGCCGTCGAAGCCGCGCATGAACACCATCGAGCTCAGGCCCAGCAGCGTGGCGGCCGACATGTAGTCGCCCGCGATGGCCAGGCCGTTCTGGAAGCCCGTGATGCCGCCGCCGGCGGTGTAGAAGTCGGAGGCCGAGCGCGTGCGGCGCGCGGCCCAGTACGTGATGCCCAGCGTCATCAGCACGAAGGCGACGAACATCGCGATGGCCGTGAGGTTGAGCGGCTGCTTCTGCGCCTCGCCGATGGCGTCGCCGGCGCGGGCCGCGCCCGCGGCGCCCAGCAGCGCCAGGGTGCCCAGGGTCTTGTGGAGCCTGCTCATGCGTTGCGCTCCACGATCTCTTGCGTCATGCGGTCGAATTCGCCGTTGGCGCGCGACACGTAGAGGCCCGTCAGCAGCCAGGAGACGATGATCAGCAGCGCGCCGATGGGGCCGCCGATCGTCAGCGCACTGCCCTCGAACAGCGGCTTGCCGAAGATGTCGGGTGCGAACGCGACCACAGCCATGAAGGCGTAGTACGACACCAGCACGATGGCCGACAGCGTGACGGCCAGCCGGCTGCGCTTGGCCACCAGCTCCTTGAAAACGGGGTCGTTCTCGACCCGCCTGTAGATGTCCTTGGACATGATTCAGCCCCTCCAAAGTAAGTAAACAGAAAGATTCGATGCGTGCGCAATGAATTTCGGCATCATTGCCCGCGAGCCTTGCCTGAGCCTTATTCGATGGCGGAGGCCGACTTGGCGCGTTGGCGCAGCAGAAACTTCTGGATCTTTCCGGTGGAGGTCTTGGGCACCTCGGCGAACACGATGCGCTTGGGCACCTTGAAGCGCGCGAGCTGCGTGCGGCAGAAGTCGATGAGCTCCTGCTCGGTGACGGTGGGCGCGCCGGGCTTGAGCTCGACGAAGGCGCAGGGCACCTCGCCCCACTTCTCGTCGGGCAGCGCCACGACCGAGGCCAGCATCACGTCCGGATGGCGGTGCAGCACGTCCTCCACCTCGATGGAGCTGATGTTCTCGCCGCCCGAGATGATGATGTCCTTGCTGCGGTCCTTGATCTTGACGTAGCCGTCGGGGTGCACCACGGCCAGGTCGCCGGTGTGGAACCAGCCGCCCGCGAATGCTTCCTCGGTGGCGCCGGGGTTCTTGAGGTAGCCCTTCATCACCACGTTGCCGCGGAAGCAGATCTCGCCCATGGTCTCGCCGTCGGCGGGCACGGGCTGCAGCGTGTCGGGGTTGAGCACCACCACGGCCTGCTGCAGCGGGTAGGGCACGCCCTGGCGGCCATTGAGTTGCGCGCGCTCCTGCGCCGGCAGGCCGGCCCAGTGCTCCTGCTTCGCGCACACGGCCGCGGGGCCGTAGACCTCGGTGAGGCCGTACACGTGCGTGATCTCGATGCCCGCGGCCTCGCAGCCCTCGATGACCACGGCCGGCGGCGGCGCCCCGGCGATGAGCCCGCGCACCACGCGGCCCAGTCCCTGGCGCAGCTCGGCCGGGGCGTTGATGAGCATGCTGTAGACGATGGGCGCGCCGCACAGGTGCGTGACGCCGTGCTCGCGCATCAGCGGCCAGATCTGCAGCGGGTCGACCTTGCGCAGGCACACGCTGGTGCCGGCCACGAGCGCCATGGTCCAGGGGAAGCACCAGCCGTTGCAATGGAACATCGGCAGCGTCCACAGGTACACCGGGTGGTGCGGCAGGCTCCAGGCGATGACGTTGTTGGCGGCGTTGAGGTAGGCGCCGCGGTGGTGCGTGACCACGCCCTTGGGGTTGCCGGTGGTGCCGGAGGTGTAGTTCAGCGCGATGGCATCCCACTCGTCGGCGGGCAGCTGCCAGGCGAAACCAGGGTCGCCCGAGGCCAGCAGCTCCTCGTAGCCGATCTCGCCCAGGCGCGCGCCGGCGGGGGCGGTCTCGTCCTCGACCTCGATCACCAGCGGGCGCCGGTCGCCCAGCTGCTCCAGGGCGCGCGCCACCACGGGCGCGAACTCGCGGTCGGTGAGCAGCACCTTGGCCTCGCCGTGCTGCAGCATGAAGGCGATGGCCTCGGCATCGAGCCGGGTGTTGAGCGTGTTGAGCACGGCCCCGCTCATGGGCACGCCGAAGTGGGCCTCGAACATCGCGGGCACGTTGGGCAGCATCGCCGCGACGGTGTCGCCGGTGCCGATGCCACGCCTGGCCAGCGCGCTGGCCAGGCGGCGGCAGCGCTCGTAGGTGCTCTTCCAGTCCTGGCGCAGCGCGCCGTAGACGATGGCCGTGCGCTGCGGGTACACCAGCGCCGCACGCTCGATGAAGCTCAGCGGCGACAAGGCCACGAAATTGGCCGCGTTCTTGTCCAGGCCCAACGAATAGGAATTGATCCGTGTCATCTGCTCCTCCACGCGCCGCCAAGCCGTGGTGGTTGCGACGCGGGCCGAAGGATGGCGGAGGAGTTTTTCAGGCTTGCCCAGCAAATATGACGAATGTTTGCATCCCCTTCGGCGGGGGAGCGGCGCTCCTAGAATTTGCGCCATGCAAGGTTTGTGGAAGGTCCCCATGGTTGCGAATCCGGTAGCCGGCCAGGAGTCGCCGCGCCGTCTCGCCCTGCTGGAGGCGGCGCTGGACCTCATCGACCAGGGTTTCTGTGTCATCGACACCGAGCTGCGCCTGGTGGCCTGGAACGCGGGCTTCGCGCGGCTGCTGGACTTCCCGGCCGAGATGGTGTGCGAGGGCGCGTCCTTCGAGAGCTTCATCCGCTTCAACGCGCTGCGCGGCGACTACGGCCCCGGCGACGTGGAGGCGCAGGTGGCCGAGCGCGTGGCCCGCGCGCTGCGCTTCGAGCCGCACGAGTTCGAGCGCACGCGGCCCGACGGGCGCGTGCTGCACGTGCGCGGCACGCCGATGCCGGGGCTGGGCTTCATCACGGTCTACACCGACGTCACGGCGCAGCGGCGCGCCGAAGGGCAGGCCGCGGAGCAGGCGGCCGAGCTGGAGCGGCGTGTGGCCGAGCGCACCAGCGAGCTGCGGCTGAGCGAGGCGCAGATGCGGCTGATCACGGACTCGCTGCCCGCGCTCATCGCCTACTTCGACCACAAGAAGGCCTACCGCTACATCAACCGCGGCTACCAGGAGTGGTTCGGGCTGGACCCGGCGCGGCTGGACCAGATCAGCGCGCGCGAGTACCTGGGCCGCGACACCTACGCCAGCATCCGGCACAACGTCGCGCGCGCCTTCGCCGGCGAGCCCGTGAGCTACGAGTACGAGGCGCACTGCGTGGACGGGCGCGTGCGCATGGCGCGCACCACGCTCATTCCCGAGAAGTCGGCCAACGGCACCGTGATCGGCTGCTTCGAGCTGACCTTCGATGTCTCCGAGCTGCGCCGCGCGCAGGAGCTGCTGTCGCAGGCGCAGAAGATGGAAGCGCTGGGCCAGCTCACCGGCGGGCTGGCGCACGACTTCAACAACATGCTCACGGTGATCATCGGCAACCTCGGGGCGCTGCGCGAGCTGCGCAGCGACGAGGCCGTGACGGAGTTCATCGACCCCGCGCTGGCCGCGGCGCGGCGCGGCGCGGAGCTCATCCGCGCACTGCTGGGCTTCGCCCGGCGCCAGCCGCTGGAATCGCAGGCGGCCGAGGTCGGCCCGCTGGTGGCCACGGTGGTCAACCTGCTGCGCCGCTCGCTGCCCGAAGGCATGGAGGTGGGGCTGGACGCCGGCGAGCTGCCGCTGTGGGCCTGGGTGGACGCCAGCCACCTGCAGGACGCGCTGGTCAACCTGGTGCTCAACTCGCGCGACGCGCAGGCCTCCACGGTGGTGGTGAAGGTCGGCGCCGACACCCTGTCGCCGCAGCGCGCCTTCGAGCTGCAGGCGAAGCCGGGCAATTACATCCGCATCGACGTGCGCGACGACGGCCACGGCATGAACGCCGCCACGCGCTCGCGCGTGTTCGAGCCCTTCTTCACCACCAAGCGCCCGGGCACCGGCACGGGGCTGGGCATGTCGATGGTGTACGGCTTCGTGCGCCAGTCCGAGGGCGCGGTGGCCATCGACAGCGCGCCCGGCGCGGGCACCACCGTCACGCTGTGGCTGCCGGTGGCGCGCAGCGCGGTGGCGCACCTGCTGGCCGACGCCTGCTGCGAGCCCGGGCACCGGGCCGACCCTACGCTGGAGCTGGCGCTGCTGGTGGAGGATGACGCCGAGGTGCGCAAGGTGGTGCGCCGCGCGCTGGTGGACCTGGGCTTCGCGGTGCTGGAGGCCGAGAACGGCACCGAGGCGCTGCAGATCCTGGAGTACACGCCACGCATCCAGCTGGTGCTGTCGGACGTGGTGATGCCCGGCGCGGTGGACGGGCGCGAGGTGGCCCGTCAGGCGCTGGCGCGCGCCGTGCCGCGCGTGGCGCTGATGAGCGGCTACGTGCCCGGCGAGCAGCCCGATGCGGGCGAGGTGCCGATGCTGGGCAAGCCCTTCACCAAGCGGCAGCTGGCGGACTTCCTGCAGCGCCAGGTGCAGGCGCGCGCGGCGGGGCCGGCCCATGGTTGAGAATGCATCGGCACTGGTCTACATCGTCGAGGACGATGTGGAGGTCGCGCGCCTGGTGGAGATGGCGCTGCGCGACTTCGGCTTCATGTGCGAGAGCTTCGGCAACGCCGCGGGGGTGCTGCGCCGGCTGCAGACCGAGGTGCCGGACCTGTGCATCGTGGACCTGGGCCTGCCCGACATGGACGGCATCGAGCTGGTGCGCGAGATCGCCCGGCGCTGCAACTGCGGCATGCTGGTGCTCACCGGGCGCGGCCACACGGTGGACCGCGTGATGGCGCTGGAGGGCGGCGGCGACGACTACGTGGTGAAGCCC
>JAEYPG010000158.1 GCA_023410975.1 Pseudomonadota bacterium | reverse complement strand
CCGAAGAGGTTCGTGGTCACCAGCACGTCGAACTGCCAGGGGTTGAGCACCAGCTTCATGGCGCAGGCGTCCACGATGATGCTGTCCATCTCGATGCGCCCGGCGTAGCGTTCTGCGTGCATCTGCTGCGCCGTCTCCAGGAAGATGCCGGTGAGCGCCTTCATGATGTTGGCCTTGTGCACGACGGTGACCTTCTTGCGGCCCAGCGCGATGGCGTGCTCGAAGGCGTACTCCAGGATGTGGCGGCAGCCCTGGCGCGTGTTGATGCCCGTGGCCATGGCCACGGCGTGCGGGTCGTCGTCGATCTGCACGTAGTGCTCATGGCCGATGTAGAGGCCTTCCAGGTTCTCGCGCACGAGCAGCAGGTCGATGTTGTCGAAACGGCCGCCGGGGATGATGGTGCGCGCCGGGCGCACGTTGGCGAAGAGCCGGAACTCCTCGCGCAGCCGCACGTTGGAGGAGCGCCAGCCGCCGCCCGAAGGCGTCTCCAGCGGACCCTTGAGCGCCAGCCGCGTGCGGCGGATGCTGTCCAGCGTGGCCTTGGGCAGCGGGTCGCCCTCGGCCTTCACGCCGGCCGCGCCGGCCACCTGCGGATCCCACTCGAAAGGCGTGCCCAGCGCGTCCAGCACGGCCACGGCGGATTCGACGATCTCGGGGCCGATGCCGTCCCCGGCGATCAGGGTGGCGGGAATGCGGGTGCTCATGAGCTGGCTCCTTCCTTGGGGGGTGTCTTGATCTGGATCTACTTGTCCGGAGGCTTGTCGATGGCGGCCGTCCAGGCCGCGATCTCCTCCTCGCTCATCGTACCGGCCGGGCGCAGCCGGGCGTCCCCGGCGCCATGCTCCAGATCGGGCAGGTACTGCTCGCGCGACAGCAAGGTGCCCTGGCAACGACCGCTGGCCGGCGGCGGCGCCAGCATCTCGTCCTGCAGCTTGTGCAGCAGCCCGTGCATCACCCATGCCGGGATGCGGTCGCGCTCGTCGGGATAGATGTAGCCGAACAGCACCAGGTGGCTCAGCAGCACGCGCCAGTGCTCGGCGGCGCGCTCCATCAGGTGCGGCCAGTCCAGCGTGGCGGCGCAGCCGCGCAGCACGTGCGCCACGTCGGCGCCGTCGTAGCGCTCGCGCTCCATGATGAAGGACTTGGACCAGATCATGTCCTCGGCCGACATGGTGCGCACCGTGCGGCCCAGGATCGTGTCGCTGCCCGCGCGCTCGAACCAGCCCTCGTCCACCGCGTTGAGCCCGTTGGCCGAGGCGAAGATGAAGTCGATGAAGAAGGGCCCCTTGTAGACCTTGCCCAGCCAGTGCGGGAAGGTCAGCTCGCTGCGCAGCCCGCTGCCCGCGAGCACCTGGTCCAGCCGCAGGAAGTCCTCGCGGCGGATGAACAGGTCCAGGTCCTTGGTCGGCCGTTCCACGCCGGTGAGCCCCGCCAGCGCGAAGGCGCCGCCCACCAGGAACGGCACCTCGGCGTCGTCCAGCGCCTGCAGCACCTGCAGGTAGAAGGGTTCGGCCTGCGGGTCGAGAGCGCTCGCACTGGCGGCCGGCGGCAGCGGCGTCTTGGCGGTGGATGTCATGCCGCTCCCGGGCAAGGCCCATGCCTTGCTCCAGGGCGGCACCGGGGGAGCCGTCCGAGGCGCGGCCCCGCACCACTCATTGATTGGTCGAAGGAGGACCGGGATGACCATGCCCACCGAGCAGCTCCAAGCCACCACCTCGCCCTTGCAGCCCCAGGAGCAGCAGCATCCCCAGCCGGCCGCGGCGGGCATGCTGCGCTTCGCCGCCGTGGGCGACCTGCACTGCACCAAGGACTCGACCGGGCGCTTTCGCCCGTTCTTCCACCAGGCCGCCGAGGCCGCGGACGCGCTGCTGCTGTGCGGCGACCTCACCGACTACGGCACCACCGAGGAAGCCAAGGTGCTGGCCGGCGAGCTGGCGCAGGTGGCGATGGCCAAGCCGGTGGTGGCGGTGCTGGGCAACCACGATTTCGAGAGCGGCCAGCCCGAGGTGGTGGCGCACATCCTCAAGGACGCGGGCGTGCGCATGCTCGACGGCGAGGCCGTGGAGGTGCTGGGCGTGGGCATCGCCGGCGCCAAGGGCTTCGCCGGCGGCTTCGGCCGCGGCGCGCTGGGCCCCTGGGGCGAGCAGGCCATCAAGGCCTTCGTCAACGAGGCGCTGCACGAGGCGCTGAAGCTGGAGTCGGCGCTGGCCAAGCTGCGCACGCCCGAGAAGATCGCGCTGCTGCACTACGCGCCCATCGCCGCCACGGTGCAGGGCGAGCCGCTGGAGATCTTTCCGTTCCTGGGCACGACGCGGCTGGAGGAGCCGCTGATCCGCTACCCCGTGAGCGCCGTGTTCCACGGCCATGCCCACCGCGGCACGCCGGAAGGTCGCACCGTCAACGGCACGCCGGTGTTCAACGTCGCGATGCCGCTGCTGCGCCATGCCTACCCGCAGCAGCCGCCCTTCAGGCTGCTGGAGCTGCCGCGCCCCGCCGTCTGATACGCCTCCGGTCGACCCGCAAGTCCTGCCAGCCCTTGCGCGAGTGCCCGGGGCGCCGTGGCAAGACAGGCTGCACCGGCTGCCCGTGGCCAGCAGCCTTTCATGTCCCGCGCGCGGGCCGGGGCGGAAACAGCAGCGCCTGCGCCTGCGGTACCACCTGGGTCCACAGCGGACGCGGCCCCGGGC
>JAEYPG010000013.1 GCA_023410975.1 Pseudomonadota bacterium | reverse complement strand
GACCGTGAAACACCTCAGCGCCGATGATAGTGCGGATTCCCGTGTGAAAGTAGGACATCGTCAGGCTAATATCCCAGCAAACGCCCCGGCCAACACATGGCCGGGGCGTTTTGCTTTCTTGCTCCTTATTTGCCTTCGTACAGGCGGACGATCGAAGCAGTATCGGTGAGACCCTGGCCGCGGGCCACGTGCTCGGCATAACGCGCCGCGGCGGCACGCACCAGCGGCAGTTCCAGGTCCAGGCCCTGCGAGAACGCCAGCACCGCATCCAGGTCCTTCAGCAGCTGGCGTGCATAGCCGCGCGGGGGGGTGAAGTCCCGAGCTTGCATCTGTGGATAGACCTTTTGCAGCAGGGCACTGTCGGCCAGCCCGCCAGCCAGGCATGTGGGCAGGTCGGCGGCGGCGATGCCGGCGCGCTCGGCCAGCGCCAGCGCCTCGGCCATCAGCACGAAGCCGGCGCCGACGATGGCCTGATTGACAACCTTGGCCGTCTGGCCGGCCCCCACGGGGCCCATGTGCGTGAAGTTGGCCGCCAGATCGTTCATCACCGGCCGTGCGCGCTCAACCGCCGCCGCCTCGCCGCCGGCCATGATGGTCAGCGTGCCATTGCGCCCCTGTAGCGGACCGCCCGATACGGGCGCATCGATCCATTGCATGCCGCACCTGTCTGCCAGCCGGGTGGCGAGTTCGCGTGTGGCCTCGGGCGGGATGGTGGAATGGTCGATCAGCAGCGTGCCGGGCCTGGCGTGCGTCGCGATGCCTTGGTCACCGAAGACGCAGGCTTCCACGGCATGGGCATCCAGCACGCACAGCATCACGATATCGCTGGCCCGTGCCACCTCACCCGGGTTGGCCGCCGCCCCGGCACCGCAAGCGACGACCGGTGCCAGGCGTTCCGGCTCCAGGTTCCACGCGGTCACGTCCCAGCCCTGATCGAGCAGTCGCAGGGCCATCGGCGTGCCCAGGATGCCCAGGCCGATGAAGCCCAGGCGCGGTCGGTTTCCGGTCATGTCGAACCCCTTCTCGACGAGAGCGCAGCAAGGTCCCCGTTCATCGCGTCATTCCAGTTCTGTTTTGAGAGTGAAGTAACTCCCGATCGGGCTGAGCCTGTCGAAGTCCCCGGCGCAGCCGGCCCACAAGCCCTTCGACAAGCTCAGGGCGAACGGTGATCTTCCACTGATGACTTGGACTTGGAATCAGATGCTGATCTTTGCGTTGCGCACGACTTCGCCCCACTTGTCCTTTTCGGACTTGATGAAGCGCGCGAACTTTTCGATCGAGCCGCCCCCTTCCTCTGCCCCGTTGGTGGCGAGCTTTTCCACGATGTCGGGCATTGCGAGCACCTTGTTGCAGTCGTCGTTCATGCGCTGCGCGAGGGCAGGAGGCAGTTGCGCCGGGCCCACCAAGCCATACCAAGTGCTGGCGTCGAAGCCGGCGAATCCTGCCTCGGCCATCGTCGGGACGCCGGCATGGGCCGTGGCGCGCTTGCGGCCCGTCTGCGCAATTGCCACCACCTTGCCGCTGGACACATGCGGCGTGGCCGAGGGCATGGTTTCGAAGCTGAACTGCACCTGGCCGCCCAGCAGGTCGGTCATCAGCGGGCCCGAGCCGCGGTAGGGCACGTGCACCGCATCCACCTTGGCGTTGAGCTTGAACATCTCCAGCGCCATGTGCTGCACGGAGCCGTTGCCCGCGGAACCGAAACTGATGCGGCCGGGCTGCTGTCGGCATTGCTCGACAACGTCGCCCACGGTCTTGGCACCCTGGGACGGGCGGCCGATGAGCAGGCACGGCGTGATGCCCACCAGCATGATCGGCGCGAAGTCGCGCTCGACGACGTAGCCGATCTTGGGATAGAGGTGCGGCGCCACCGCATGGTTGCTGAAGTTGGTCATCAGCAGCGTGGTGCCGTCTGCAGGCTGCTTGGCCACGTACTCGGCCGCAATGACGCCCGCTGCGCCGGGCCGGTTCTCCACGACCACCGGCACCTTCCACAGCTCACCGAGCCGCTGTGCCATCGCCCGGGCCATGGCGTCGGTGCCGCCGCCGGGTGCGAAGCCCACCACGATGCGGATCGGACCCGCGGGCAAGGTCTGCGCATTGATCATCGGCGCGGCGAGCGCGCCGGCGATGCCTGCGGCGAAAGTGCGCCGGTTCATTGCGTGCTTCAACGTTTTGTCTCCTGAAGGGTGGGCACCGTACCTGGCGGTGCGTCTTGGGCTGTGGCAGGCAGTGTAGGAAGCGGTGGAGGCCGCGGCCAAACGAGTTTTTCTTGAACCGTGGGCGAGAATTTCTCGCTTGGGAGCGCTGCCGGGCCCTGCCTAGACTGGCCCGCTTCAACATCACAGGACAGTGCTTCCATGGCTTCCACCGTGCTGGTCGAGATCGACGAAGGCATCGCCACCGTCATCCTCAACAACCCCGGGAAGATGAATGCGGTCAACCTGGACATGTGGCGGACGCTGGCCGACACGATGGGCCGCCTGGGGGCGGACGACCGCGTGCGCTGCATCGTGCTGCGCGGTGCCGGCGACACCGCGTTTTCCGCCGGCGCCGACATCGAGGAATTTCCGCGCACCCGCCTGAACGCCGAGCAGGCCCGCGCCTATGCGAAGGTCACGCAGGCCGCCATGGAATCCATTGCGCACTGCCGTCGCCCGACGCTGGCCATGATCCGGGGCGCTTGCGTCGGCGGCGGGCTGGAGATCGCCTCCATGTGCGACATGCGCATCTGCGGCGAGTCCAGCCGTTTCGGCATTCCGGTCAACCGCCTCGGCCTGGTGCTGTCCTACGGCGAGATGAGCGCGCTGGTCGGGTTGGTGGGCCGGCCCACGGCGCTGGAGATCCTGCTCGAAGGCCGTGTCTTCGGTGCCGAGGAGGCGTTGCAGAAACGCCTGGTCAACCGCGTCGTGAAGGACGAGGACCTGGCCGCCGAGGTGCAGTCCGCAGCCCGGCGCATCAGCCATGGCGCGCCGCTGGTGCAGAGCTGGCACAAGAAGTTCGCCCGCCGGGTCGAGCAGCCTTCGCCGCTGACGGCCGAAGAACTCGACGAGGCCTTCGATTGCTTCGACACCGAGGACTTCCGCATCGGCTACCAGGCCTTTTGCCAGAAGACGCGCCCGGTGTTCACCGGCCGCTGAGAGGCGGCTTGCGGGCGGCGCGGGTCAACGCGGCCCGTCGCCGGCCTCGTCCCGCGCCACCTCTTCGCGCATCCACTGCATGAACAGCCGGATGCGCGGGTCCTGGCTCCGCTCCTCGGGGTAGAGGATGTAGTACGCGAACTCCACCGGCAGGCTGATGTTGAACGGGCGCACCAGCAGGCCCTGGGCCAGGTCCTTCTCGACCCAGTTGCGCTTGGCCAGCGCGACGCCCAGGCCGTCGATGGCGGCATTGATCACCAGGTGGCTGGGCCAGAACGAGGGCCCGCGCTTCGCATCCACCCCGTCCACGCCGGCATGGCGCAGCCACATGGCCCAGTCGGGGTTGCTGCCGTCGGAGTAGGTGCTGTCGTCGTGCAGCAGGGTGTGGCGCTTCAGGTCGGCCGGCTCGCGCAGCGGATGTTCGCCATGCAGCAGCGCGGGGCTGCATACCGGAAAAACCTCCACCGGCAGGCACTTTTCGGCATGCAGGCCCGGATAGACACCCCGGCCGTAGCGCACCTGCAGGTCAAAGTCCTCTCGCTCGAAATCCACCATGTGCGCCAGCGTGGACACCTTGAGGTCGATGTCCGGATGCGCCTTCATGAAGCGCTCCATGCGCGGAATCAGCCACTTGGCGGCGAACGTGGGCGGCACGTTCATCTTGAGCACGGGCTGGTTCTGTGCCTGCAGCTGCTGGGTCGCATGGGCCAGCTGCTTGAAGGCCTGCTGGATACCGGGCAGGTAGGCTCGCCCGGCGGGCGTCAGCGACAGCGACTTGCCGTCCCTGATGAACAGCGTGACGCCCAGGCTTTCCTCCAGCGTCTTGACCTGGTGGCTGACGGCGGAGGGGGTCACGAACATCTCGTCGGCGGCACGGGTGAAGCTCAAGTGCCGCGCTGCGGCTTCGAAGGCCTTCAGCGGGTTCAGGGGCGGAATCGGACGCACCATGGGTTCGGACGTGACGTGAGCGGAGAAGGAGGCAGATGGCGGGCACGGCTGAAGGACGGCGCCCCCTGCATGGCGAAGGCCTGCAGGGGGCGCAGGATAACCGTCGGATGCCGCCGCCCGCTGGCCGGCAGCGGGTGCCCTGCCGGCGGACGGGACTTGAGTCGTCCGGCTGCCGCGGAGGGCCGGGCGCGCGTCATTCTCAGGACAGGCCCTGTCGAAGGGCTCAGCCCGAACAGGCGTCGCTTCACTCCCGAAACAGAACCGGAATCAGAGCCGGTAGATCCGCACCGCGTTGTCGTGCAGCAGCGCGCGCCGTTCGGTGGATGGACGCTCCGCGATCGCGCTCATGAAGCCGTCGAGCAGGGTCCGGTAGCCGGCCACCAGGCTGTCCACGGGGAAGTTGCTGGCGAACATGCAGCGCTCGGCGCCGAAGATGGCGATCGCATCCCGGATCACCGGCACGTTGGCTTCCGGCCGCCACGGCAGGCCGCGCTGGCCGAGGCCTGAGATTTTCAGCGCCACGTTGGGCCACTGCGCCAGCCGGGCCAGGGCCTGCCGCCAGCCGGCCAGGCCGTCGGCGCTGCGGTCGGCCGGCAGGCCGGTGTGGTTGAGGATGATCGGCGTGCCGGGGAAGTCGCGCGCGAGGTCCGCCGCCTGGTCCAGGTTCCACCAGGGCGCCTGCAGGTCGAAGGACAGGCCGTGCCGGGCCAGCAGCGCGTAGCCGCGCCGCCAGCGCGCATCGTCCATCGAGCCCGGCAGGCCGCGGCGCGCCTCCTGCGGCCGCGCGCTGGCGGCCGGCTTGTGGCGAATGCCGCGCACCAGCGCATGCGCGGCCTGCCGCGCCAGCACCTCCTCCACATCGTCACGGTCCAGCGTGGCGTGCGCCACGCAGGCCGTCGGCCAGCCGGTGGCCGCGGCCAGTTCGCTGAGCCAGCGGGTCTCGGCCACCGGGTCCGTCCGTTCCCACTCGGCCTCCATGTGCACCGTCTTCGCCGGGGCGCAGCCCCGCGTGTCGCGTGCCAGGTCAGCCGGCAGGTAGTTGCGCTTGAGCGCCGAGTAGTCGCCGTAGCGGAACTCCACCGGCTCGTGCTGCAGCCACGGATGCGGATGCCGCTCCACGTCCCAGAAGTGCTGGTGGGCGTCGACGAACACCTCGGGGGCGGGCGCTTCGCGGTCCATCACGTCCGAGGCGTGGCGCCGGGCTTCCCGGCGCTTTCGGGCCGGTCGAAGGCCCCGCGCGCGCGCAGCGCGGCCAGGCGTTCGCCGTCGATGCCGAACTCGCGCAGCACCGCTTGCGTGTGCTGGCCCAGCAAGGGCGCCGGGTGCCGCACCTGCTGCGGCGTGTCGCTGAGCTTGACGGGAAAGCCCAGCGACTTGACGGCGCCTTCGACCGGGTGCTCGATGTCCAGCACCATCTGGCGCGCCTGGGCCTGCTCGCTGGACAGCGCCTCCGCGTAGTCGAAGATCGGGGCCGCCGGCACGCCGACCGCCAGCAGCGCCTGGACCCACTCGTCGGCCGTGCGGCGGGCGAAGTGCTGCTCCAGCGCCTCGATCAGCGCCTGGCGGTGCTTGAGGCGCAGCACGTTGTCGGCAAAGCGCGGGTCGTGCAGCAGCTCGGTGCAGCCCACCACCTCGCACAGGCTGCTCCACAGCTTCTGGTTGGCCGCGCCGATCACGAAGTGGCGGTCGGAGGCGCGCACCGCCTGGTATGGCGCGCTCATGCGGTTGCCGCTGCCGATGGGCACGGGCAACTGGCCGGTGCCCCAGAACTCGCTGGATTCCCACACCGACAGCGCCAGCGCGGTCTCGAACAGCGAGACGTCGATATACTGGCCTTGCCCGGTGTGCTCGCGCCCGATCACCGCGCTCAGGATGCCGTAGACGGCAAACAGGCCGGCGCCCAGGTCGGCCACCGGCACGCTGGACTTCACCGGCGGCATGCCCGGATGGCCCATCACGCTCATCATGCCGGACATGGCCTGCGCGATCAGGTCCAGGCCCGGGCGCTTGGCCCACGGGCCTGTCTGGCCGAAGCCGGAGACGCTGGCGTAGACCAGCCGCGGGTTGATCTCCCGCAGCGTTGCGTAGTCAATCTTCAGCCGCTGCGCGACGCCCGGGCGGTTGTTCTCCACCAGCACGTCGGCGCCCTTGACCAGCTCGTAGAACGCCTCCAGCCCGGCGGGGTTCTTCAGGTCGATCTCGACGCTGCGCTTGTTGCGGTTGAGCGCGAGGAAGCCGCCGCTGTCCTCGCCCTTGAGGCGAAAGCCCATCGCGCGCCGCGTCTGGTCGCCGGTGCCCGGCGCTTCGACCTTGATCACGTCGGCCCCCATGTCGCCGAGCAGCATGCAGCAGAACGGGCCGGCCATGATCTGGCTCACGTCCAGCACCTTGAGTTTGGAGAGGGGTTGCATCGGGTTCATTGCGGTCGGGCTCGGGTTCACTGCTTCAGGCTGACACGCGTCAGCAGGTCCTTGATGTAGGCGCTCTCGCGGGCCATGCTGGCCTCGAACGCCGTGCTGTCCAGGTAGGTGTCGGTGCTGAAATGCAGCTGCTCCATGCGCTCGCGCAGGGCCGGCTCCTGCATGGTCTTGGCCACGGCCACCTTGAGCACGTTCACGACCTCGGGGGGCGTGCTCTTCGGTACGGCGATGCCGCGCCAGGTGCCCAGTTGCAGGTCGATGCCGCGCTCCTTCAGCGTGGGCACGCCGTCGAAGCCCTTGACGCGTTCGGCCGCCATCACGCCCAGTGCCTTGAGCTTGCCCGCGGCCACCTGCGCCGCCACTTCCGGCGTGCTGACGGTCACGGCCTCGACGTGGCCGCCCAGCAGGGCCAGTACCGCCGGGCCGCCGCCGCCGAAGGGAATGTGGACGAACTCGGTCTTGGTCTTGTCGGCCAGCGCCGCCGCGGCCAGATGCCACATCGACCCGATGCCTGCATTGCCGATGCGGATGTTCGCGCCGGGCTTGCGCGCCGCATCCAGGAAGGCTTCAAGCGTGTTGTACGGCGCGTCGGCGCGTACCGCTACCACGGCCGGGTCGGCATTGAGGCGGGCGATCGGCTTGAGCGCATCCCACGAGAACTTGGCCAGGCCGAGCTGGTCGAGGAAGGTGACTTCGACCGTGGTCAGCGCCAGCTTGTAGCCGTCGGGCCGCGCGTTGATCACGTC
>JAEYPG010000093.1 GCA_023410975.1 Pseudomonadota bacterium | reverse complement strand
GTGCCGCTCGGCCAGCGCCTTGAGCGGCACGGCGCCCAGGTCGTCGGCGCGCACGGAGGAGAGGCTGCCGCCGTAGCGGCCGAAGGGCGTGCGCAGCGCGTCGCAGATGTAGGCTTGTCGGGTCATGCTTGTCTCCAGGGTCGTCGTGGGGTTCAGGCCTGCTTGAGCGTGACGCCGGGCGTCAGGGCCTGCAGGTCGCGCAGCGTGAGGCCGGGCACGAGGTCGATGACGGTGCCCTCGCCATCGGCCAGGTCGATCACGGCCAGGTCCGTGTACAGGCGGCTCACGCAGCCCAGGCCCGTGAGCGGGTAGCTGCACTCGGGCACCAGCTTGGCCTGCCCGCCCTTGGTGAGGTACTCCATCATCACGAAGGTCTTCTTCGCGCCGATGGCCAGGTCCATGGCGCCACCCACGGCCGGAATCGCATCCGGCGCGCCGGTGTGCCAGTTGGCAAGGTCGCCGGACGCGGAGACCTGGAACGCGCCCAGCACGCAGATGTCCAGGTGGCCGCCGCGCATCATCGCGAAGCTGTCGGCGTGGTGGAAGAAGGCGCCGCCGGGCAGCAGCGTCACGGGCTGCTTGCCGGCGTTGATGAGGTCGAAGTCCTCCTCGCCGGCCGCGGGCGCCGGGCCCATGCCGATGACGCCGTTCTCGGAGTGCAGCACGACTTCCTTGTCGTCCGCGAGGTGGTTCGCCACGGCGGTGGGCAAGCCGATGCCGAGGTTGACGACCGCGCCGTCAGGGATGTCCTGCGCGACGCGCGCGGCCATCTGGTCGCGCGTCCAGCGCGTGAAGGCCGGCGTGGACGGGGTGGCTTGGGTGCTCATGGTGGGCTCCTCGTTCGGTTCAGGCGGCGCGCTTGAAGCCGCCGGCGGTGGTGGCGACGCGCTCGATCGGCACCACGCGCTGCACGAACAGCCCCGGCGTGACGATCGTTTCAGGGTCCAGCTGGCCGAGCTCGACGACCTCGTGCACCGTGGCGACGGTGGTGCGGGCCGCCATCGCCATGACGGGCCCGAAGTTGCGGGCCGTCATGCGGTAGGTCAGGTTGCCCCAGCGGTCGCCCTTCTCGGCCTTGATCAGCGCGTAGTCGGCATGGATGGGCGACTCCAGCACGTACATGCGCCCGCCGATCTCGCGCGTCTCCTTGCCCTCGGCCAGCGCAGTGCCGTAGCCCGTGGGCGTGAAGAAGCCGCCGATGCCCGCGCCCGCGGCGCGGATGCGCTCGGCCAGGTTGCCCTGCGGCACCAGCTCCAGCTCGATCTCGCCGGCGCGGTAGAGCGCGTCGAAGTGGTGGCTGTCGGCCTGGCGCGGGAAGGAGCAGATGATCTTGCGCACCCGCTTGAGCGACAGCAGCCGCGCCAGCCCGGCGTCGCCGTTGCCGGCGTTGTTGTTGACGATCACCAGCTCGCGCGCGCCGGTCTCGATCAGCGCGTCGATGAGCTCGTTGGGCTGCCCGGCGGTGCCGAAGCCGCCGATCATGACGGTGGCGCCGTCGCGGATGTCCGCCAGCGCATCCAGCGGTGAGGACACGATCTTGTCAATCATGGGAACGCTCCTGAGAAGTGCAAAAGCGCCGCCGCCAGCTTGTGCGCCGAACGCCAATATGTTCTAATTACGAACATCAGTTCTATAAACGAACATCATGGCGCGCAGACTAGGGACGCCGGGCCGGCCTGTCAAGGCATGCCGGTGCGTTCCGTGCGGCCTTCATGGAGCAGCGAGATGCCGACCAAGCGTGCCGAACCGGCCCCGTCCGCCGAGGGCGAAGGCCAGGGCGAAAGCGAAGGGCTCAAGCCCAGCGACAGCTACGTGCAGTCCTTCGCGCGCGGGCTGGAGGTGCTGCGCAGCTTCGGCGCGGGCGTGCCGGCGCAGACGCTGTCGGAGACGGCCGAGCGCGTGGGCCTGACGCGCGCGGGCGCGCGGCGCATCCTGCTGACGCTGCAGACGCTGGGCTACGTGGAGCAGGACGGGCGGCAGTTCCGCCTCACGCCCAAGGTGATGGAGCTGGGCTTCGCCTACTTGAGCGCGCAACCCTGGTGGCACCTGGCGCAGCCGCTGATGGAGGAGCTGACGCAGCAGCTGCAGCAGTCCACCTCGGCGGCGGTGCTGGACGGCGACGAGATCGTCTACGTGCTGCGCGTGCCGATGCAGAAGATCATGTCGATCAACCTGGGCGTGGGCTCACGGCTGCCGGCGCACGCCACCTCGATGGGCCGGGTGCTGCTGGCCGGGCTGGCCGAGGAGCAGCGCGAGGCGCGCGTGGCGGCCATGGCGCTGCAGCCGCTCACGCCGCGCACCACCACCGACCCCGAGAAGCTGCTGCGCACGCTGTCGCAGGTGCGGCGCCAGGGCTTCGCGCTGGTCAACGAGGAGCTGGAGCTGGGGCTGATGTCGCTGGCCGTGCCCATCAAGGACCGCGCCGGGCGCGCGGTGGCGGCCATCAACGTCAGCAGCCCGGCGCGGCGCCAGTCGGCCGCGGAGCTGCAGAGGCTGGCGCTGCCGGCGCTGCAGTCGGTGGCCGAGCGCATCAGCTCGATGCTGCCGCATTGAGCCGTCCGCGCCGGCCCGGCCGGCTCATTCCAGCTTCAAGCCGTCAATGAAAGATCACCGTCCGCCCTGAGCTTGTCGAAGGGCCTGTTGGCCGGCTGCGCCGGGGGCTTCGACAGGCTCAGCCCGAACGGGTTTCTTTCAGTGCGAATGAAGAACTGAAATCAATCCCGGCCGTCTACCAGCTCCCGCAGCCGCCCTAGCAGCGCCGACCCGTCGCCGGCGCGGAAATTCATGATCACCGGCGACACCACGCCGGCCTCGGCCAGCGGGCGGTAGTCCACGTCGTCGCGGTGCAGCCGGCGCACCGACTCCGGCACCAGCGCCACGCCGATGCCCGCGGCCACCAGCCCGATCGCGGTCTGCAGCTCGTTGGCTTCCATCGCCACCCGCGGCGACAGGCCGTGGCCTCGGAACATCTGCAGCACCTGGTCGGCATAGCTCGGCCGCGGACGCGCCGGGTACAGGATCAGCGGCTCGTCGGCCAGCAGCGCCAGCCCCACGCGCTCGTGGCGCAGCAGCGCGTGGCGCGCGGGCAGCGCAGCCACCACGCCCTCCTCCAGCACCGTCTCGGCCTGGATCTCCGGGTCGCCCAGCGCCAGCCGCCCGAAGCCCACGTCGATGCGCCCGGCCTTGAGCGCGTCGGCCTGCTGCACCGTGGTCAGCTCCGACAGGCTCACCTCCACCTCCGGATGCGCCGCCCGGAAGCGCCGTATCAGCTCGGGCAGCAAACCGTAGAGCATCGAGGGCACGAAGCCGATGCCGAACCACGCGCGCTGCCCGAGCGCGATGCGCCGTGTCGCCTCCGCCGTCTCCCGCAGCCGCGCCTGCAGCTGCACCGCCTGCTCCAGGAAGAAGCGCCCCGCCGGCGTGAGCTGCATCGGGCGCGCCTTGCGGTCCAGCAACTGCGCGCCCAGCTCCTCTTCCAGCTGCTGGATCTGCCGGCTCAGCGGCGGCTGCGCCATGTGCAGCCGCTGCGCGGCGCGGCTGAAGTTCATCTCGGTGGCGACGGCCTCGAAGTAGCGCAGGTGTCTCAGCTCGATCATGGGGTTTCTACCGAAGTTCTATACCGCATAGGTATTGCTAAGGATGCGAACGATATTGGACACGGTGCTGCCGGGCGCCGAACATGCACTCATCCCTCACGCGATACCCGGCATGAAGCCCGCAACCATCGAATCCATCGAGGCGATCCTGGTCGATCTGCCCACCATCCGCGCCCACCAGCTGGCGATGACGACCATGCACCGGCAGACGCTGGTGATCGTGAAGCTGCGCTGCAGCGACGGCATCACCGGCATCGGCGAGGCGACGAGCATCGGCGGCCTGGCCTACGGCGAGCAGAGCCCGGAGAGCACCAAGCTCGCCATCGATGCCTACCTGGCACCGCTGCTCGTCGGCCAGGACGCCAGCAACGTCAACGCCGCCATGGCACTGGTGGGCAAGCAGGTGCAAGGCCAGTCCTATGCCAAGTCGGCCATCGAGACGGCGCTGTTCGACGCGCTGGGCCAGCGCCTGGA
This sequence comes from Pseudomonadota bacterium, assembly GCA_023410975.1. Taxonomy (GTDB): domain Bacteria; phylum Pseudomonadota; class Gammaproteobacteria; order Burkholderiales; family Burkholderiaceae_C; genus Azohydromonas. The sequence goes on along the minus strand of JAEYPG010000093.1, from coordinate 1,227 downwards.
CCAGCCCGTGCACGCGCTGCTGGGCGGCGCGCTGCGCAGCTCGCTGCCGGTGCTGTGGACGCTGGCCAGCGGCGACAGCGGTCGCGACATCGAGGAGGCGCTGGCGCTCATGGAGCAGCGCCGGCACCGCGTGTTCAAGCTCAAGATCGGCCGCGGCGACCCGGATGCCAACGTCGCGCACGTGGCGCGCATCAAGCAGGCGCTGGGCCAGGACGTGCTCATCACCGTGGACGTGAACCAGGCCTGGGACGAGGCGACGGCCTGCCGCGCCATCGCCGCGCTGGAAGCCGCCGGCGTGGGCCTGATCGAGCAGCCCGTGCCGCGCCGCCACCGCGCCGCGCTGCGCCGCCTGGCCGAGCGCTTCGACGTGCCCATCATGGCCGACGAGTCGATCAACGGCCCGGAGGACGCGCTGGAGCTGGCCGCTGAGGGCGCGGCCGACGTGTTCGCGCTGAAGATCTCCAAGGCCGGCGGGCTGCTGGGCACGCTGCGCACCGCCGCGGTGGGCGAGGCCGCGGGCATCGGCCTGTACGGCGGCACCATGCTCGAAGGCAGCGTGGGCAGCATCGCCGCGGCGCATGCCTTTGCCGCCTGCCCGCAGCTGCGCTGGGGCACCGAGCTGTTCGGCCCGCTGCTGCTCAAGGACGACGTGGTGCTGGAGCGCCCGCAATACCGCGATTTCGAGCTGCACCTGCCGCAGGGCCCGGGCCTGGGCCTGCGCCTGGACGAGGACAAGCTCGCCCACTACCGCCGCGACCGCGACCGCAGCCAGGTCGCCATGGCCTGAACCATCTGAAGGAGTCCACCCCATGCTGTTCCATGTCCAGATGACCGTGCGCCTGCCGCACGACATGCCGGCCGCGCAGGCCGACGAGTTGAAAGCGCGCGAGAAGGCCATGGCGCAGGAGCTGCAGCGCGCCGGCACTTGGCGCCACCTGTGGCGCATCGCCGGGCGCTACGCCAACGTCAGCGTCTTCGACGTGGCCAGCCCGCAGGAGCTGCACGACACGCTCTCGCGCCTGCCCCTGTTCCCCTACATGGACATCGAGGTCCAGGCCCTGTGCCGGCACGCCTCGTCGGTCCATGACGACGACCGCTGACTAGAGCCTGTTAGGAACTGAGCTGGTTGACCCCATGTAGGGCAGATGACTGGATCTGCCCAAGCCACGCGCAAGCCTTACCCGAGCGACGTCAGCGATGAAGAATGGACGTTCGTGATGCCGTACC
>JAEYPG010000063.1 GCA_023410975.1 Pseudomonadota bacterium | reverse complement strand
CATCTCCACCGGGCCGATGGCCGTGAACCCGGCGCTCTGCCGGCACCTGCGCTACGACCCGCTGCACGACTTCCTTCCCGTGCACGGCTTGCTGCAGTCCTCGCCGCTGCTGGCCGTGGATGCCGCGAGCCCATGCCTCACGCTGGAAGACTTCCTGGACGCGGCACGCTGCCGGCCCGGCGAAATCAGGGTCGGCTCCGCCGCGCCGGGCACGAGCACCTACCTGGCCGGGGTGCTGCTGGCGCGCGAGTCGAGCACGCGCTGGCTGCAGCAGCCCCACCAGGGCGCGGCCTCGGCGCTGCACGACCTGCTGGGTGGCCGGCTGGACGCGGTCCTCGACTACCTGTTGCCGCTCAAGCCGCACCTGGACAGCGGGCGACTGCGCGCGCTGGCCGTGCTCGGCCGCCGGCGCCTGGCCCTGCTGCCGGAGGTGCCCACCGTCGCCGAGGCCGGGCTGCGTGGTGCCGAGGTCGCGAGCTGGTCGGGCATCGCGGTGCGCGCCGGCACGCCGGAGCGGACGGTGCGCAGGCTGGGCGCCGCCATGCACCAGGTGCTGTCCGACCCGGAGGTGATGAGCGGCTTCATCGCCATGGGTGAGATCCCGCTGCTGGAGCTGACCGAGGCGCCGCTGCGCTCCTTCATCGCCGCCGAGCAGGCCCGGTGGGGCGGGATCGCGCGGCGGGCGGGGGTGGCGGCGAAGTAGGGCGAGGGCGGCGGGCCGGCCTGGTCCGCCCGGTGGGGAACAATGAGGGATTCGTCCCAATTGCTTGGCCGCTCCCCTGCAAGGCCCTGGCCGGCAAGCGCTGCCCATGACCACGTTCCCTGTTGCCCCTGCCGCCCGTGCCCGGCGGTTGCCTCGCGCATGACCGGCGCATGCCTTTCCGGCGATGAAGGGGTTGTCGCCGCGCAACCTGAAGTACATGCGCGCCTGTGCGCAGCTCACCGAGGAGGCGCAGGCGCGCGAGGTCGGGGATGCTCTGGTCAAGCACCTCTCCCGCTTCCTGCTGGAGCCGGGCGCCGGCTTCGCTGGGGCATGGCTGAGTACCAGCTCGTGGAGTCGCCGCCCGCGGTGCCGCAGGCGGGGCTGCCGGGCAGCGAGCAGATCGAGCGGGAGCTGGCCGGGCTGCCTGGGGGCGATCCGGTCGGCGAACAAGAGGAGTGGGCCATGTCCCAGGCACCGCCTTCCGCCACGCTGGATTCCAACGGCCTGGCGCAGACCGTGGCCTGTACGCATCACGGGCTGGCCGCACAGGCGGCCCGGCACTTCCTGTCGAAAGGACGACCTCCATGCTGAAGATGAACGCCCAGCGCAGCACGCTGGTGCTGGTGGACTATCAGGCGCGGCTGATGCCTGCCATCGACCGGGCCGGCGAGGTGCTCACGGCTGCCGTGCAGCTGGCGCGGGCCGCCAGGGCGCTGGGCATCCGGGTCATCGGGACCGAGCAGAACCCCGCGCGCCTGGGGCCCAACGACCCCGCCGTGCGCCAGCTCTGCGACCTCACGCTGCCCAAGATGCATTTCGACGCCTGCGCCGACGGCCTGGCCGCGCTGCTGAATGAGGCCCGGCAGCCCGGCGCGGCCCCGGCCGAGGTGGTCGTCGCGGGCTGCGAAGCCCACGTGTGCCTGCTGCAGACCGCACTGGGCCTGGCGGAACACGGGCACCGGGTCTGGGTCGTGGAGTCGGCCTGCGGCTCCCGGCACGAGGCGGACAGGCGCGCGGCCATGCGCCGGCTGCGCGACGCGGGCCTCACGCTGGTCACGGCCGAGATGGTGCTCTTCGAATGGGCCGCCACCTGCGAGCACCCGGCTTTCAAGCGCATCCTGCAGCTGGTCAAGGAGCCGGGCGCCGCGTGAGGCCCGGCCCGCACGCGCACCGGCCCGCCGCTTGCCTCTCAGCGGGCTTTACGGAGGGACTCGCCCATGCTCGAAAAGCTCCCTGACGTGGTCGGCGCCGCGCTGCGCGGCCAGCGTGCCGGCCTGGACCAGACCGCCTTCGTGCGCATCCGGCTGCCCGTGGGGCAGGGCGCGCTGCAGGTCACGAGCCTGGCTTTCATGGACCACGCGCCGCTGCCCCCGCGCTTCACCGCCGACGGCGAGGGCCTGTCGCCGCCGCTGCAGTGGAGCGGCGTGCCCGCCAACGCCGCCTCGCTGCTGCTGCTGGTGGAGGACGCCGACTCGCCCACGCCGCATCCGCTCGTGCACGCCATCGCCTACGACATCCCGGTCCAGGAGAGCTACCTGGCCGAGGGCGCGCTCAACGGCGGCGAGGACGAGTCCGGCGCGCCCCGGCTCGGCCGCAATTCCTACCTGCGCACGGCCTGGATCCCGCCGGACCCGCCGCCCGCCCACGGCGTGCACCGCTACGCCTTCCAGCTCTTCGCCCTGGGCCCGGGCGCCGAGTGGAGCGGCACGCCCGGACGCGACGCCGTGCTGCTGGTGCTGGAGCAGCACGCCATCGCCAGCGGCTGCCTCATCGGCACCTACGAGCGCCACGACACCAGCGTGCTCGACGACCAGGCGGCTGCCGCCGCGGTGTCCACGCGCTCGGACCTCAGTGCGTCCTGACGCCAACTTCCAAGCCAACGCTTCTCCCGAACCGGAGGAATCCCGATCGGGCCGCGCCCTCGGCAAGCTCAGGAGGTCCTTGTCGAAGGGGGCAGGGCGAACGGGGCCGTCAGGCCGCCGGGTACCAGCCCCGCAATAACTCCATGACCTGCGCGAAGCGCAGCCGGTCCATGGCGTCGTCCAGGTGCGCGACGGCGTCGCGGCCGTGCCGTTCGGCCAGCACCGGGCGCAGCGCCTGGTACAGCCCGAAGGCGCCCATGTCGCCGTCGGCCAGCGCACCCATCAGGCGCCCGATGGTGTGGGCGTCGGCCGGGGCGCCGCCTGCCGCCACCGGGCCGGGCTCGCCGTAGGGCTGTTCCACCT
>JAEYPG010000749.1 GCA_023410975.1 Pseudomonadota bacterium | reverse complement strand
GCGCCACGCCGGGGTCCGCAGGCACGGCCGCCGGGGCCGGTTCCGCCGGCGGCGGCGGCGGACGCTTGCCCGCCAGCGGCGCGTTGGGGTCCCAGCGCTTGTTGCGCTCGGCCTCGGCCGCCTCTTGCTCGGGCGTGCGCTGCGGCACCTTGTCCACGAAGGGCACGGGCACCTTGGTCACGTACAGCGCCACGCCCAACGCCAGCCCCAGGCCGACCAGCAGCCCGATCACGATGCCTACGCCGAAGCCGCCCTTCTGGTATTTCATGGCTGCACGCTGGCCGCGGGAGCGGTCTCTTCGCCGCGCTGCATCGCCTGCGGCGCCGACACGCCCAGCAGCGCCAGCGCGTTGCGCAGCACCTGGCGCGTGGCCGACAGCAGCGCCATGCGCGCCCCGGCCAGCGCCGCGTCGTCCACCAGGAAGCGCTCGGCGGCGTAGTAGCTGTGGAACGCGGCGGCGACGTCGCGCAGGTAGAAGGCGATGTCGTGCGGCGCCAGATCGGCCGCGGCACGTTCGAGCACCTGCGGGAACTCGGCCAGCTTCATCATCAGCGCCAGCTCGGTGGGCGCGCCCAGCAGCGACAGGTCGGCGTCGGCCGGCACCTCGCGCCCGAACTGCGCCAGCACTGAGCAGATGCGCGCATGCGCGTACTGCACGTAGAAGACCGGGTTCTCGTCGCTGTGCTTGAGCGCAAGGTCCACGTCGAACACGAACTCGGTGTCGGCCTTGCGGCTGATGAGGAAGAAGCGCACCGCGTCGCGGCTGGTCCAGTCGATGAGGTCGCGCAGCGTGACGTAGCTGCCGGCGCGCTTGGAGATCTTGACTTCCTGGCCGCCCTTCATGACCGTGACCATCTTGTGCAGCACGTAGTCCGGGTAGCCCTGCGGGATACCGACATTGGCCGCCTGCAGCCCGGCGCGCACGCGCGCGATGGTGCCGTGGTGGTCGCTGCCCTGGATGTTCACGACCTTCGTGTAGCCGCGCTCCCACTTGTTGATGTGATAGGCGACGTCAGGCACGAAGTAGGTGAAGGTGCCGTCGGACTTGCGCATCACGCGGTCCTTGTCGTCGCCGTAGTCGGTGGAGCGCAGCCACAGCGCGCCGCCTTCCTCGAAGGTCTTGCCGGCGTCGATGAGCTTCTGCACCGTGGCCTGCACGCGGCCGTCGCCGTAGAGGCTGGACTCCAGGAAGTAGTTGTCGAAGCGCACGCCGAAGGCCTGCAGGTCCAGGTCCTGCTCGTGGCGCAGGTAGGCCACGGCGAATTGGCGGATGCCGTCGATGTCTTCGGGCTGCCCCGAGGCGGTGAACTCGCGGTCGTCGGCCTTGACGGTCTTGCCGGCCTTGAAGTCGGCGGCGATGTCGGCGATGTAGTCGCCGTTGTAGGCCGACTCCGGCCACTCGGCGTCGCCGGGCTGCAGGCCCTTGAGGCGCGCCTGCGTGGAGGCGGCCAGGGTGCCGATCTGCACGCCGGCGTCGTTGTAATAGAACTCCCGCGTGACGTTCCAGCCCTGCGACTCGAACAGGTTGCAGATCGAGTCGCCCAGCGCGGCCTGGCGGCCGTGGCCCACGTGCAGCGGACCGGTGGGGTTGGCGGAGACGAACTCCACCATCAGGCGCTGGCCGTTGTCCGCCTTGCGGCCGAAGGCGTCGCCGCCGGCGAGGATCTCGGCCACCACCTGCTGCTTGGCCGCCGGGGCCAAGCGCAGGTTGATGAAGCCGGGGCCGGCGATTTCCACCGACTGCACCCAGCGCTGCACGGCCGGCTGCGCCTGCAGCGCCTGCACCAGCTGCTGCGCGAGCTCGCGCGGGTTCTTCTTGAGCGACTTGGCCAGCGCCATGGCGGCGGTGACGGCGAGATCGCCGTGCGAGGCCTGCTTGGGCGACTCGAAGCTGAATTGCGCGCTTGCTTCGGCGCCGATATCTGCGACGGCTGCGCGCAGCGCGGCGAGCAGCTCCTGCTTGGCTTGGATCATCGGCGGATTCTACGAGGCGGGGTCCGGGGCTTCCCTGGGCGCGCCACAATGGTCCGCATGCCTGCCGATGCTGCCGCATCCATTCCTGCCGCGCCGCTGCCACGTGCCATCGGCAAGTACCGCGTGCTGTCGCGGCTGGGCGAGGGCGCCACCAGCGAGGTGTTCCTGGCGCGCGACGACTTCCTGGGCCGCGAGGTGGCGATCAAGCGCGTGCACCCGGCCGCCGCCCTGGGCGCGGACGTCACCTCGCCGCAGCTGCTGGCGCGCTACTTCGCCGCGGAGGCGGCGCTGGTGGGCAAGCTGCAGCATCCCAACGTGGTGCAGATCCTGGATGCGGTGCCCGACGCCACGGCGCCCTACCTGGTGATGGAGTACGTGCCCGGCACCACGCTGCGCCACTTCTGCCGCCCCGACCGGCTGCTGCCGCTGGAGCAGATCGTGGAGATCGGCTTCAAGTGCGCGATGGCGCTGGGCTACGTGCACCGCCAGGGGCTGATCCACCGCGACGTGAAGCCGGCCAACGTGCTGGCGCTGCTGCAGCACGAGCAGGTGGTGGACATCAAGATCAGCGACTTCGGCAGCGTGCTGCAGCTGGAGTCGGACCGCACGCAGGTGTTCCGCGTCGGCTCGCTGTCGTACATGTCGCCCGAGCAGCTCGACGGCGCGGCGCTGGACGCGCGCGCGGACATGTACTCGCTGGGCGCGGTGCTCTACCACCTCGTCAGCGGGCGCGCGCCCTTCGACGCACCCACGCAGGTGGCGCTGATGGGCCAGATCTACACCGCCGCGCCGCCGCCGCTGGCCGGACTGCGCGAGGGCGTGCCCGAAGCGCTGGAGGCGCTGGTGCACGCCGCGCTGGCCAAGCGGGCCCAGGAGCGCCCGCCCACCTGGGAAGACTTCGCCCAGGGCCTGGCGGAGCTGGTGTCGCGGCGGCTCATCCCGCTGGGACGGCTGCAGGGGCCGCTGGACTCGGAGCGCTTCAGCCTGCTGCGCACGCTGGAGTTCTTCGGCGAGTTCGACGACGTGGCGCTGTGGGAAGTGGTGCACCGTGCGCGCTGGCAGCGCTTCCCCGTGGGACATGCGCTCTACCGCAAGGGGGAGCAAGGCACGAGCTTCCACATCCTGGCGCAGGGCGAGGCGGAGGTGCGGCGCGAGGGCGAGCTCACGGCGCGGCTAGGTGCCGGCACCTCGGTGGGCGAGATGGCCTACCTCGCGCCCAGCCCCGAGCTGCGCACCTACAGCAGCGACGTGCTGGTGGCTCAGCCCTGCATCACCGTGAGCTTCACGCCCGAGACGCTGCCGCAGCTCAGCGCCTCCACGCGGCACCTCTTCGACGCCGCCTTCATCCGCGTGCTGGTGCGGCGGCTGCACGCCGCGCACGAGGCGCTGGCGCACCCGCGACGCATCGTCTGACGCGCGCCACGCGGCTGCGGGCTTGTGCTCATTGGTGACCGTGCAAGCGCTTTGCTTCAATGCCTGGCGGCCTGTTGCCGCGCATCCAGAGGAAGGAGAGCTCCATGACCAAAGCCGCTCTTGCAGCGCTGTTGTGTGCCTGTGCCTTCACCGCCCAGGCGGCCGACCCGGCCACGGGCCAGCCGGCCGACAAGCCCCCCGCCAAGGCGCCCACGGCCCAGCAGAGCAAGATGAAGTCGTGCAACACGCAGGCCGAAGGCAAGAAGGGCGACGAGCGCAAGGCCTTCATGAAGGAATGCCTCTCGGCCAAGGGCAGCGAGGCCACGTCCACGGCCGCCACGCCGCAGCAGAACCGGATGAAGGAATGCAACACGCAGGCCGAGGGCAAGAAGGGCGACGAGCGCAAGGCCTTCATGAAGGAATGCCTGGCCAAGAAGGCCTGAAGCCACGGCTCGCGCTGCCTGCACCCCACCGAAGCCCGGCCACGGCCGGGCTTTTTCATGGCCGCCCGGCGTGCCTTCAGCCCACGGCCGATTGCCAGTACAGCGGGTCGCCCCAGCTGTGCTTGAGGAAGTCGATCCACAGCCGCACCCGCAGCGGCAGATGGCGGCGCTGCGGGAACACGGCGTAGATGCCGTTGGGCGGGGCGGCGAAGTCGTCGAGCACGCTGCGCAGGGTGCCGCGCGCCAGCTCCGCCTCCACCTCCCAGGTGCTGCGCCAGGCCAGGCCCAGGCCGGCCAGGCACCACGCGTGCAGCACCTGGCCGTCGCTGCAGTCGAGCCGGCCGCTGGGGCGCAAGTGCTGCAGCTGCCCGTCCACCATGAAGGCCCAGCCGCGCGTCTGGCTGGCCTCGGAGCTCAGCGTCAGGCACTCGTGGCGCTGCAGCTCCCCGGGATGCTGCGGCACGCCCGCGCGCTGCAAGTACGCGGGCGAGGCCACGCAGCGGCGGCGGTTGTCGGCCAGCCGCACGCTCACCAGGCTGGAGTCGGGCAGGTCGCCCACGCGCACCGCGCAGTCGAAGCCTTCGTTGACGATGTCCACCACCCGGTCGCTGAGGTTGAGCGAAAGGCTGACCTCCGGGTGCTGCGCCAGGAAGCGCGGCACCAGTGGTGCGACGTGGCGGCGCCCGAAGCCCGCTGGCGCGGTGATGCGCAGGTGGCCGCTGGCCTTGACGCCCCCGGCGCTGACGCTGGCCTCGGCGTTGGCCAGGTCGGCCAGCACGCGCTGCGCGTCCTCCAGGAAGGCGCTGCCCTCGTGGGTGAGCGTGATGCGCCGCGTGGTGCGCAGCAGCAGCTTCACGCCCAGGCGCTCTTCCAGCGCGTCGATGCGGCGCCCGATCACGGCCGGTGCCACGCCCTCGGCTTGCGCCGCAGCGGTGAGGCTGCCCTTGGCGGCGACGGCGACGAAGGATTCGATCTGCTTGAGGCGGTCCATGCCACAAGCGTAGTGCACGCCAACGCATCAATGGTCACGTATTGACCGCTGATCACTGACCAAATCGAGCGTTATCGCAAGGGGTGGTCCAGAGACTTCGGTTCATTTTTACTTGGAAGTCACTAATCTTTAGCAATTGACGTTCTTAATGTGCGCTTATCGATGGAATAAATTCCCGTTTATGGATGCCCCTCTCACGCCGCGCGCGGTGCTCTTCGACGCCTACGGCACGCTGTTCGATGTCTACAGCGTGTCGCTGCTGGCCGAGCAGCTCTATCCGCGCCGCGGTGAGGCGCTGGCGCAGCTGTGGCGGGACAAGCAGATCGAGTACACGCGACTGCTGACCATGAGCGGGCGCTACCAGCCCTTCTGGGACCTCACCCGCGCCGGGCTGCGCTTCGCGGCGCAGCGCCTGGGCCTGCCGCTGCCGGCGGCGGACGAGGAGCGGCTGATGAACCAGTACCGGCACCTGAGCGCCTTTCCGGAGAACCTGGAGGTGCTGCAGGCGCTGCGGGCGCGCGGCATCCGCGCCGGCATCCTGAGCAACGGCGACCCGGAAATGCTGGGGGTGGCCGTGCGCAGCGCGGGCTTTGCCGAGCTGATCGACCCGCTGCTGTCGGTGCACGCCGTGCGCCGCTTCAAGACCGATCCGGCTGCCTACGCGCTGGGCCCGCAGGCCCTGCAGTTGCCCGCGCGCCAGATCCTTTTCGTTTCCAGCAACGGCTGGGACGCCATCGGTGCCACCTGGTACGGCTACACCACGCTGTGGGTGAACCGCACCGGGGGTCCGCTGGACCCGCTGGACACCGAGCCCACGCGCCGCGGCAGCAGCTTGCGCGACGTGCTGGGCTTCTTTCCCGAGTAAATCCTTCTTTGACTGCGAGCCCAACATGACTGCACGCACCACCGTCCATCGCCTCCAGGTCGCCACCGAGCTCTACCGCTTCGTCGAGGACCAGGTCCTGCCGGGCACCGGCATCGACAGCGCGCGCTTCTGGGCCGGCTTCGACGCCATCGTGGCCGACCTGGCGCCGCGCAACGCCGCGCTGCTGGCCGAGCGCGACCGCCTGCAGACCGAACTCGACAACTGGCACCGCAAGAACCCCGGCCCGATCACGGACATGGCGGCCTACCGTGGTTTCCTGGAGTCCATCGGCTACCTGCTGCCGCAGCCGCAAGGCGCCAAGGCCACGACCTCCAACGTGGACGCCGAGCTGGCGCTGCAGGCCGGCCCGCAGCTGGTGGTGCCCATCCTCAACGCCCGCTACGCCCTGAACGCCGCCAACGCGCGCTGGGGCTCGCTGTACGACGCCCTGTACGGCACGGACGCGCTGCCCGAGACCGACGGCGCCGAGAAGGGCCAGGGCTACAACCCGGTGCGCGGCCAGCGCGTGATCGAGTTCGCGCGCAACTTCCTGGACCAGGCCGCCCCGCTGGCGCAGGGCTCGCACCGCGACGCCACGGCCTACCGCGTCGAGGGCGGCCAGCTCGCCGTCACGCTCAAGGACGGCACCCGCGCCGCGCTCGCCGACCCGGCGCAGCTGGTGGGCTGGCAGGGCGAGGCCGGTGAGCCCTCCTCGGTGCTGCTGGTGCACAACGGGCTGCACGTGGACATCCGCATCGACCGCGGCACCACCATCGGCGCCTCCGACGCCGCCGGCGTGAGCGACGTGGTGGTGGAAGCCGCGCTGTCCACCATCCTGGACCTGGAAGACTCCGTCGCCGCGGTGGACGCCGCCGACAAGACCCTGGCCTACGCCAACTGGCTGGGCATCCTCAAGGGCACGCTCACCGAGCAGGTCTCCAAGGGCGGCAAGACCTTCACCCGCGGCCTGAACGCGGACCGCCTCTACAACGGGCCCAACGGCGAGGTGCGGCTGCATGGGCGCTCGCTGATGTTCCTGCGCAACGTCGGCCACCTGATGACCAACCCGGCCATCCTGTGGGGCGACGAGGGCCGCCAGATCCCCGAAGGGATCATGGACGCCGTCATCACCACCGCCATCGCGCTGCACGACCTGCAGGGCCACGGCGCCAACGGCATCCGCAACTCGCGCACGGGCTCGGTCTACATCGTCAAGCCCAAGATGCACGGCCCGGCGGAAGTGGGCTTCGCCGATGAGCTGTTCGGCCGCGTCGAGGAGCTGCTGGGCCTGCCCAAGCACACGGTGAAGCTGGGCATCATGGACGAGGAGCGCCGCACCAGCGTCAACCTGCAGGCCTGCATCGCCGCCGCCGCCGCGCGCGTGGCCTTCATCAACACCGGCTTCCTGGACCGCACCGGCGACGAGATGCACAGCGCCATGCAGGCCGGCCCGATGCTGCGCAAGGGCGACATGAAGACCAGCGCCTGGATCCAGGCCTACGAGCGCAACAACGTGCTGGTGGGCCTGTCCTGCGGACTGCGCGGCCGCGCCCAGATCGGCAAGGGCATGTGGGCCATGCCCGACCTGATGGCCGCGATGCTGGAGCAGAAGATCGCGCACCCGAAGTCCGGCGCCAACACCGCCTGGGTGCCCTCGCCCACCGCCGCCACGCTGCACGCGCTGCACTACCACCAGGTCAGCGTGGCCCAGGTGCAGCAGGAGCTGGAGAAGATCGACGCCGCCGCCGAGCGCGACAAGCTGCTCACCGGGCTGCTGACGATTCCCGTGGTGGCCGAGGCCCAGTGGAGCGCCGCCGAGGTGCAGCAGGAGCTGGACAACAACTGCCAGGGCATCCTGGGCTACGTGGTGCGCTGGGTGGACGCCGGCGTGGGCTGCTCCAAGGTGCCCGACATCCACAACGTCGGCCTGATGGAAGACCGCGCCACGCTGCGCATCTCCAGCCAGCACATCGCCAACTGGCTGCACCACGGCGTGACCAACCGCGAGCAGGTCATGGAAACGCTGCAGCGCATGGCGCGCGTGGTGGACGAGCAGAACGCGGGCGATCCGTCCTACAAGCCCATGGCCGGCAACTTCGACACCAGCGCCGCCTTCAAGGCCGCGTGCGACCTGGTCTTCAAGGGCCTGGAGCAGCCCAGCGGCTACACCGAGCCGCTGCTGCACGCCTGGCGCCTGAAGGTCAAGGCCGGCACGGCCTGATCGGGGGGCCAGCGCCCGGCTGCGCCGCTGCGGCGGCGCAGGGACCCCGGCGGCGCCCGCGTGCCGCCGTGGCCGGAAATGCAAAGAGGCCGCTGTCGCGGCCTCTTTCGTTGGTGTGGCCCGGATGCGCCTTCAGTGCGTCGCGTCGCGGGCGTCCGGGTCACGGCGCCAGCACCGGACCAGCCACCACAGGGCGCTGACCACCACGTAGGCGGCCAGCCCGGTGAGGGTGGCCATCAGCGCCAGGCCCAGCAGCAGCGGCTTGCCCACGCCCTGCAGGCGCTGCCACAGCGTGCGCCACCAGGGCTGTTCCGGCGCCGGGGCCTCGGCGCGGGCCCCGGCGGGAGCGGCCAGGACCGCCGGCGCGGCCGGGTCGGGCTCGCCCAGCACCGTGGCGCCCAGGCGCCAGGCGACGTAGTACAGCGGCGCCACCGTCACCGGGTTGGTGACGAAGGTGCTGACCACCGCCGCGGGCAGGTTGGCGCGCAGCAGCACCGCGGCGGCGGCCGACAACGGCATCTGCGCGATGGGGATGAGCAGCCCGAAGAACATGCCGATGGACAGGCCCAGCGCGATGGCGTGGCGGTTCACGCTCAACAGCCCGGGATGCGCGATGGAAGGGCCGAGCCAGCGCAGCCATCGCTGCCGCCCCAGCGTCTCCGGCGTGGGCCTGAAGCGGCCGAGGCAAGTGGCGGCCTTGAAGGCGAAGCGGTCGACGGGCAGGCGCATGGCTCAAAGCATGGCACCAAGCACCGCTCGCCGCTGCCCTGTTCAGCGCCCCGCGACAGGGGGAAAACAGGGGTTGCGCCGCCTCGCCAAAAGCTCACGCGCTGAGCCTGTGGCCGTGCCGTGATTCGAGGGCGCTTTCGCAGGCCACGCAGCGCAGCGCCCAGGGCTCCAGCCGCAGCCGGTCGAAGGCGATGCCGCCGCCGCAGTCGGTGCACAGTCCGTAGTCCTCGCTCTGGACGCGGCGCAGCGCCAGGCTCACGTCGCCGAGCTCGCGCCGCTCCAGCTCCGACAGCGCCAAGTCCACGTCACGCGACGCGTCGCCGGATTCCAGCAGCTCCTGCGCATGTGCCACGCGGGACTCCCCCTGGTGCAGCATGAGCTGGCGCTGCAGCGCGTGCAGGCGCTGCGTGAGCAGGGATTCCAGCAGCGAGCGCTGTCCGGCGGTGAGAGGCATGGCGGGTCTCCTTGATCGATGTGGTCGCATCGATCGTGGCGCCGCTGGAAGGCGATGGCGTTGACCCGCGTCAAGGGCGGGCCCTGCCTAGAATCCCGGCCACCATGGAGAACATCAACCAAGCCTGTGAGGTGCTGGTCGTGGGCGCCGGCCCGGCCGGCAGCGCGTGCGCGCAGATGCTGGCGCGCGCCGGCCTGGACGTGCTGCTGGTGGACGAGCAGGCGTTCCCGCGCGAGAAGATCTGCGGCGACGGCCTGATCCCGGACGCGCTGGCGGCGCTTCGGCGCCTGAACGTGTTCGAGGAGGTGATGGCGCAGGCGCGGCGCGTCACGCACGTGGCCTGCATCGGCCCGCGCGGCGGCCGTGTGGACGTGCCCGGCACGATGGCGGTGCTGCCGCGGCGCGAGCTGGACATGATCCTGTGCACGGCGGCGCGGCGCACCGGCGTGCGCTGGCTGGCGCCGGCACGCTTCGAGGCGCCGCTGGTCGAGGGCGAGCGGGTGGTGGGCGCGCGGCTGCGCGTGGCCGGGCAGCCGCGGGAGGTTTAGGCGCGCGGGGTGGTGCTGGCCCCCCGGGCGAAGCCCCA
>JAEYPG010000747.1 GCA_023410975.1 Pseudomonadota bacterium | reverse complement strand
CAACCCGGAGGTCCCGAATGCGATTCCAGTTCAATGCCGTTCTTACCGCTGCCGCGGTGTTGCTGGCCGGTGGCGCCAGTGCCCAGGAGGTGGTTGTCAAGATCGGTCACGTTGCCCCGACCAGTGGTCCGATTGCCCACCTGGGCAAGGACAACGAAATGGGTGCTCGCATGGCAGTGGACGAGCTCAATGCCAAGGGCGTGACCATTGGCGGCAAGAAAGCCAAGTTTGAGCTGCTGGCCGAAGACGACGCGGCCGATCCGAAGCAGGGCACCGCCGCTGCCCAGAAGCTGGTGGACAGCAAGGTCCAGGGCGTGGTGGGCCACCTGAATTCCGGTACCACCATCCCGGCCTCGAAGATCTACAGCGATGCCGGCATTCCGCAGATCAGCCCCTCGGCCACCAACCCCAAGTACACTAAGCAAGGCTTCAAGACCGCCTTCCGCGTCGTGGCCAACGACGAGCACCTGGGCGGCACGCTGGGCAAGTACGCCGTGAACCAGCTCAAGGGCAAGGCGATCGCCGTGATCGACGACCGTACCGCCTATGGCCAGGGCGTGGCTGACGAGTTCGAGAAGGGCGTCAAGTCCGCCGGCGGCAAGACGGTGGGCCGCGAGTTCACCAACGACAAGGCCACCGACTTCACCGCCATCCTGACCAGCATCAAGGCCAAGAAGCCTGACATCGTCTTCTTCGGCGGCATGGACGCCGTGGCCGGCCCGATGCTGCGCCAGATGAAGCAACTGGGCATCAACGCCAAGCTCATGGGTGGCGACGGCATTTGCACGGGCGAACTGCCCAAGCTGGCCGCTGGCTCCATGGCTGATGAGCAGGTCGTGTGCGCCGAGGCCGGTGGCGTTGAAGGTGAACAGAAGGCCGGCATGGACAAGTTCAAGGCCGACTTCAAGAAGAAGTTCAATGCCGACGTGCAGATCTATGCGCCGTACGTGTACGACGCCGTGATGGTGATGGCCGATGCGATGGTCAAGGCCGGCTCCCCTGAACCCGCCAAGTACTTGCCAGTGCTGGCCAAGACCAATGGCTTCAAGGGCGTCACGGGCACGATCAGCTTCGACGAGAAGGGCGACATCAAGAACGGCGCGCTGACCATGTACACGTACAAGGGCGGCAACCGTCAGCAGATCGCTGTGGTGCGCTGAGCTCGCACGGCATTTCCTGCCCAGCAAAAGCGCCCGCGACCGCGGGCGCTTTTTTTCTAGGACGGCAGAACTTGCTGAGGGCTGAAGCGTCCAAGAGGAGTTGTTTGCTGCCACGCGGAGGTATGCGATGGCGCGGCTTTCTTCCAGGGGTTTGCCTGAGCAGGTTCAACTGCTGTCGGTGCTGAGGCAGGAATGCCTGGCGTGCGGTGAGTCGCTGCACTGGCGCTACGAGAACCGCCGCACGGTGGTGACGCTGGGCGGCATGCTGGGGTTGCGCATGAGGATCTCGCGCTGCAAGAACCCATCGTGCGAGCACTACCATCGACCCTACCGCCCCGAAGCCGAAGGCGCACTGGTACTGCCCCAGCACGAGTTTGGCTTGGATGTGCTGGCGCTGGTGGGCGCGCTGCGCTACCAGGAGCATCGCAGCGTGCCGGAGATCCACGCGGCGCTGGTGGCGCGGGGCGTGGCCATTTGCGAGCGCAGCGTGACGAACCTAGTGGACCGCTACGACGAGTTGCTGGCCACGGCGCTGGGCGACAGCGCGCGGCTGCGCCAGGAGCTCGCTGCTCAAGGCCGCGTGGTGCTGGCGCTCGACGGGCTGCAGCCTGACGTGGGGCATGAGGTGCTGTGGGTACTGCGCGATTGCCTCTCCAGCCAGGTGCTGCTCGCGCGTAGCCTGCTCTCCAGCACCAGCGCGGATCTGGCGCAACTGCTGCACGAGGCGCTGCAGCCGCTGAGCAAGATAGCGGTGGTGGGCGTCATCAGCGACGGGCAGGACACGATCCGGCGGGCGGTGGCGCAGGAGCTGCCCGGGGTGCCTCACCAACTGTGCCAGTTCCACTTCCTGCGCGAGGCGGCGCTGCCGGTGTTCGAAGCGGATCGCCACGCCAAGAAGCTGCTCAAGGCTCAGGTGCGCGGCGTGCGCCCTATCGAGCGCTCGGTCGAAGGGCACGACGACACCGAGGCCCAGGTCGTGCGCGGCTATTGCTCGGCCGTGCGCAGCGCGCTCACCGACGACGGTCACCCGCCGCTGGATGCCGACGGACTGCGCCTGAAGCAGCGGCTTGAAGCCGTCAGCCAGAGCTTGCAACGGGTGGCGCAAAAGGGGGGACGCGGTGCCCGGCACCGCTGACAAAGCTGCAGGGGTTGCTTGAGCGCGCGCTGCAACTCACCGCGGCGCTGTGGCCTGACGTGATCTACGCCTGGCACTGGGTGCACAAGGTCGCTCGCATCCTGGGCAATGAGGACGGCTCCAGTGCCCGGGTGGTACAGCGGCGCTTCGATGGGCTGCTCGGGGCCATGAGCCGCCACGGCCATCACGCGGGCACGCTGGCCCCGGCGCTGGAGCACTTCGCGCATGTGAGCCGTCGTTGGCGCTCGGGACTCTTCCATTGCTACGACAACACCGAGTTGCCACGAACCAACAACGATCTCGAACAACTGTTCGGCTCGTACCGCTATCACGAGCGGCGCACCACGGGCCGCAAGGCCGCCAGCCCGGCCACGGTGTTGCGCGGTGCCGTGCGACTGCTGGCGGCCACGGCCACGGCCACGCGAGGGCGCCTGGTCACGGCACGCGAGCTCGCATGTGCCAACCGACAACGCTGGCACGAGTTACGGGGACAACTGGAGCGGCGCCGCCGCGCACGCGTGCAGCGCATGCGCTTCCGCCGCAATCCCAAGCGCTACCTCACTGACCTGGAGCAACTGGCCGATCAGCTGACTTTGCCGTCCTAGTTTTTTTTGGCACGAGCCTTGCCGGAAACGCGCTTGCAGGCCGTAGGGCACCGTGGAAGCATCGGTCGCAGCCGACGGTCGGGGAGACTCCATGGCATTGCGCACCTTGCTCTACCGCTATTTCTTTTTCGGCTGGCTGTTCAGGGACGCCAGTACCGGCACGGCGCTGGAACGCGCGGCCGCATGGCGCCACAACCGGCATCAGGCGCGCTGGCTGCCGACCTACATGCGGCGCTGGATGTGCTGCGGGCTGCTGTTCTATCTGGTGGGTTTGTTCGTCGAGTGCGTCATCGGCGCGCCAGTGCTGTCGACTCTGTTCTACGTCACGGGGTTGATGAGCGTGCCCGGCAACGCCGTGATGGCGGCCGCCTGGATCGGCTTCAAGGCGCTGTCAGGCCCGTTTTAGCAATTTCAGCAGATCACTCTATCCAAACTCTCAAATCATGGATTAGAATGCAGGGCTTCGGTGATCGCAACCGAAGCCATCCGCGGAGGGATGGATGAGTGGTTTAAGTCGCACGCCTGGAAAGCGTGTGTGGGTTAATAGCCCACCGCGGGTTCGAATCCCGCTCCCTCCGCCACCTGGGCCCTCCAGGTGTTTCACGGCCTCCCTCGAAAAGCCTCTCCCAGAGGGAAAACGGCCTACCAGCACTTCACGAAGTGTCACGAAAAGGCGCCCAATCGCTCCAGAATTGATGGGTGTCAAGATGGACCGGCAACCGGAGCCATCCCATGGGTCGTGCCGCATCCGAGCTCAGCGCGCTGGCCGTCTCGCGCCTGAACCAGCCCGGTCTCCACTTCGTCGGCGGCATCCCCGGCTTGGCCCTGCAGGTCCTGCCCAAGGGCGGGCGCACGTGGATCCTGCGCATGACGGTGAGGG
>JAEYPG010000746.1 GCA_023410975.1 Pseudomonadota bacterium | reverse complement strand
TTCCAGCGCGGCTCCGCCCTGGGCAGCACGCGGTCGGCCACGCGCACCTGCTGCTGCAGCGTGTTGGCCGGCACCACCGTCACCGCGCCGGGGATGTGGCGGTTGCCCCAGGACGGCTGCCCGCCCGGCGGCAGCCAGGGCGCTTGCGTGGCGTTGACGCCGCGGATGTAGCGCGGCGTGGCATTGAAGCGCGGCACGAAGGCGTCGCGCGGGCCCAGCGGCACCCAGCCGATCACGGGCGGCGGCCCGCGCCGGCCCCCCACCTCCACGCTCACGTTGACGTTGTTGCCGCCGATCCAGCCCACCAGCGCCGGCGCGAACACCGGCCGCGCCACGTAGCGCCCCGGCACCCAGCACCAGCGCCCGCGCCACGAGGCCCAGCGGCCGTAGTGGAAGGGCGCGAAACCCCAGGGCGCGTCGTCCACCCAGCTCCAGCCCCAGGGCGCCACCCAGACCCAGCGCCCGTAGCGGTAAGGCGCCCAGTTGGCAACCACAACCGTGGGGAACCAGACCGCGCCGTATTCCGGATGCGTGTCCCAGCGCCCGTTGCGGTCCAGGTCCAGCGCGCCGGTCATCTCGGGCGAGACGTAGCGGGTGGAGACGGCCTGGTTCTCGCGCTGGTCCTGCGCCAGCACCCAGGCACCGAAGGCATCCTCGCCGGAGGCCGTGCTCATGTCGTAGTGGGTGCGGTCGTCCTGGCGCCAGAAGCTGTAGCGCGTGCCGGGCTGCAGCGTCAGCGCGCTGTCGGGCGACTGGAAGCGCATCTCGCCGCTCCAGATGCGGGCGTGGGTGACGTTGTCCTCCACGTCCACGCGGTACTGGCCCGGCTGCGTGGGGAAGAAGCGGGCATCCTGCGCCTGCAACTCGAACTCGTTGACGCTCTCGGCCGAGCGCAGCCGCAGCGCCGCGCTGCCGCGCTCCACGCGCAGGCTCACGCGGGAGTCGTCGAGCTGGTCCACGGCCAGCTCCGTGGCGCCGTCCAGGCGCAGCGAGGCGGAGCCGATCTGCACGTCCGCACGTGCCCCGTTGTCGGTGGCGAGCCGGTCACCAGTGGTGATGGGCCGGTTCAGGCCTGCGGCGACCCACTCGTTCTGCTCGGTGTCGTAGATCCACACCGTCCCGCTGGCCTGCGCCAGCCGCCCCACGCGCCCGGGCGGATCGGCCCAGGCCGCAGCGCCGAAGGCCATCAGCAGCGCCAGCGCCAGCAGCCACCGCAGGCCGTGCCGCACATCAAGGGTTCTCATGACATCTCCACCCGGCCGCGGCGATGGCGGCCCTCTTCGCTTTGTAACGGGCGGGATGTGGGTCACGCCGACCCAGCGTGCCAGACAGTTACAACGTTGCAGGTGAAATCAAATACGGAATCCTGTGGCGAGGGCCGGGCGAGACCGTGAAATCTTCACGTCATCCGCCCTCACTGACGGTAATGGACGTGCGCAGACAGCGTGGTTTCCCCGGTGTCCATCTCGCCGTAAGTGCCGCTCTCATGCAGGAATTTGCGCTTCAGGCCGAAGGCGTTTTCAAAGAAGGCCAGCGACGCCGAGACCTCGGGAACATAGACGATGGTGCAGCCGAGTTTCATGAATCCTTCCAACTGATCAAAATTGCCCAGAATTAGGCAACGAGCAACCCCGTCAAATTCAGTTCCCTGTCCAGCGTTGCAATTCGCTGGTGCGCTGCTCGGTTCGCTCGATCATGCAACCCCAATACACCGCGCCCCGGATCGTGCCCATTTCGTACAGCGTGTACTTGGCCTTGCAATCGTTGTCGCGATAGCTGATCCAGGCACGCTGCGCCTCCACCAACTGCTTGCGCACATCCGCGTAATTGGCCTTGTCGGTCTTGTCCTCGGCCACCAGCGATCCCAGGAGTTTCTGGTACGCCGCATTCAAGGCCTTGTCCTTCTCGGCCAGCGTCAGCTTGGCGCAGTCGTTGATTTCAATCGTGTTGCGCTGCGTCTGGCACGGGTTTTGATTCTGGGCCGAAGCGAAGAAAGGGAGCAGCAGGAGAATGGTGGGCAAGGACGATTTCATCGGAGCTCCTCAGTCATTCCAAGCCACCTTGGCAGGCGCCTCAATCCTCCGTTTTATCCAACCCTGGAAACATCACGCTCGTAAAACCCAGCTTCGTCAGATCCCTCATCCGCGTCGGATAAAGCCGTCCGATGAGGTGGTCGCACTCATGCTGCACCACCCGCGCATGAAATCCCTCGGCCTCGCGGTCGATGGAATGGCCGTCCAGGTCGAACCCCCGGTAGCGGATGCGGGTGAAGCGCGGCACCAGTCCCCGAAGGCCCGGCACGGAGAGGCAGCCTTCCCAGCCCTCCTCTTCCTCGTCCGACAGCGGCTCGATCACCGGGTTGCACAGCACGGTGCGCGGCACGGGCGGCGCGTCGGGGTAGCGCTCGCTGCGCTCGAAGCCGAAGAGCACCACCTGGAGGTCCTCGCCGATCTGCGGCGCCGCCAGCCCCACGCCGCCGGCCGCCTGCATGGTGTCCACCATGTCCCGCAGCAGCGCCTGCAGCGCCGGCGTGCCGAACTCGCGCACCGGCTGCGCGATGCGCAGCAGCCGCGGGTCTCCCATCTTCAACAGCTCGCGCACCGCCATCGCCTTCACTCCTCTTCGGTTTCGTCCGCGGATTCGGCGGTGCCCGCCACCAGCGCGCGCAACCCGTCCTCGTCCAGCACCGTGATACCCAGTTCCTGCGCCTTGGCCAGCTTGGAGCCGGCCTCCGCGCCCGCCACCACGTAGGCCGTCTTCTTCGACACCGACTTGCCGGCCTTGCCGCCCGCGGCCTCGATCAACGCCTCGGCCTCGTCGCGGGTCATCGTGGGCAGCGTGCCGGTGACCACCACTGTCTTGCCTTCCAGCGGCCCCGGCGGCGCGGCCTGGTGGCCTTCGTGCTCCGTCCACGCCACGCCGGCGGCGCGCAGCTGCTCCACCACCTCCACGTTGTGCGCCTGGTCGAAGAAGGTGCGGATGCTGTGCGCCACCACCGGGCCCACGTCGTGCACCTGCAGCAGCGCCTCCTCGCTGGCCTGGATCAGCCGGTCCATCGAGCCGAAATGCGCTGCCAGGTCGCGCGCCGTGCGCTCGCCCACGTGGCGGATGCCCAGCGCGAACACGAAGCGCGCCAGCGTCGTCTGCTTGCTCTTCTCCAGCGCGTCCAGCAGGTTCTGCGCGCTCTTCTCCGCCATGCGCTCCAGCACCACCAGCGCCGTGAAGCCCAGCTTGTAGAGATCGGGCAGCGTGCGCACAAGCGGCGGCTCGTCGCCCTCGCCCACCAGCTGCTCCACCAGCCGGTCGCCCAGGCCCTCGATGTCCATCGCGCGCCGGCCTGCGAAGTGCAGCACCGCCTGCTTGCGCTGCGCCGGGCAGAACAGGCCGCCCGAGCAGCGCCAGTCCACCTCGCCCTCCTCGCGCGTGATGTCGCTGCCGCAGGCCGGGCAGTGCCCGCCCAGCCGCTTGTAGAGGTCGAAGGGTTCGCTGCGGCCCGGATAGTCGTTCGGGTTGACGGCCGGCTCCGCCGCCTCGACCGCCGTACCCTCGGCCACCGCGGCCGGGTCGGGCTGGCGCTCCAGCACGTCCAGCGCCGCGCCCGCCAGCGCCTCGGCATCGGCGCCTTCCAGCCGGGCCGCGTCCAGCGAGGCCGAGGGCACCACGCCCACGACCTCCGGAATCACGTCCCCCGCGCGGCGCACGATCACGCGGTCGCCGATGCGCACGTCCTTGCGCCGGATCTCGTCCTCGTTGTGCAGCGTGGCGTTGGTCACCGTGGTGCCGCCCACGAACACCGGCTCCAGCCGCGCCACCGGCGTCAGCTTGCCGGTGCGGCCCACCTGCACGTCGATGTCGCGCAGCGTCGTCACCTGCTCCTGGGCCGGGTATTTGTGCGCCACCGCCCAGCGCGGCTCCCGGGTGACGAAGCCCAGGCGCTGCTGCAGCGCCAGCTCGTTCACCTTGTAGACCACGCCGTCGATGTCGAAGGGCAATTCATCGCGCGCCGCGGCGATGCGCGCGTGGAACTCGATCAGTCCCTGCGCGCCCTGCGCCACCGTGCGCTCGACGCTCACCGGCAGCCCGAACTTCTCGAAGGCCTCCAGCACGCCGGCCTGGGTGGCCGGCATGTCCGCCCAGCCCTCGACCTGGCCCCAGCCGTAGGCGAAGAAGCTCAGCGGACGCTTCGCGGCGATGGCCGGGTCCAGCTGCCGCACCGCGCCCGCGGCGGCGTTGCGCGGGTTCACGAAGGTCTTCTCGCCCGCCTCGCGCTGGCGCTCGTTGAGCCGGTTGAAGGCGTCGCGGCGCATGTAGACCTCGCCGCGCACCTCCAGCACCGGCGGCGCCTCGCCGTCCAGCCGCAGCGGGATCTGGCCGATGGTGCGGATGTTCTGCGTCACGTCCTCGCCGGTCTCGCCGTCGCCGCGCGTGGCGGCGCACACCAGCACGCCCTGCTCGTAGCGCAGGTTGATCGCCAGGCCGTCGAATTTCAGCTCCGCGACGTACTCGATGGCCGCATCGGCCTCGGTGAGCGCCAGCTCGCGGCGCACGCGGGCGTCGAAGGCGCGCGCGCCCTCGGCCGTGGTGTCGGTCTCGGTGCGGATGCTCAGCATCGGCACCTTGTGGCGCACGGGCACGAAACCCGGCAGCACTTGGCCCAGCACACGCTGGGTGGGCGAATCGGGCGTGCGCAGCCCGGGGTATTGC
>JAEYPG010000719.1 GCA_023410975.1 Pseudomonadota bacterium | reverse complement strand
TGCGCAAGGGCTCTTACAACCGCCAGGTCGCCAATGCGCTGATCCAGCTCGCACCGCCCTCGCTGCAGCTGCGGCTGCTGGAGATCGGCGGGCTGCCCTTCTACAACCAGGACCTGGAAGGCGACGGCATCACCCCGCCGCAGCCCTGGACCGACTTCCGCGACGCGCTGCGCCCCATGCACGGCGTGATCTTCGTGACGCCCGAGTACAACCGCGGCGTGCCGGCGGTGCTCAAGAACGCCATCGACGTGGGCTCGCGGCCCTACGGCGCGGCGGCCTGGACAGGCAAGCCGGCGGCGGTCGTCAGCAGCTCGCCCGGCGCCATGGGCGGCTTCGGAGCCAACCACCAGCTGCGCCAGTCGCTGGTGTTCCTGGACATGCCGCCGCTGCAGCAGCCGGAGTGCTACCTCAACCACATCCACCAGGCCTTCGACGCCGACGGCCAGCTCACCGACGACCGCGTGCGGGGCCTGCTCACCAAGCTGCTGCAGACCTTCGAACACTGGGTGGAGTGCCATCACGGGCACTGAAGCACTGGCCCCGCTGCGCCGTACACCACTCATCCACCCCAGGAGGACGCCATGAGCACCACCACGCCGCCCGCCCTTTCCAATTCCACCGAGGACGCCGGCAAGCTCGTGCTGCGCCTGGCGCTGGGCGTGCTGATCCTGCTGCACGGCATCGCCAAGCTCATCAGCGGACCCGGCTTCATCATGGGCCTGCTGGCCAAGAACGGGCTGCCGGCGGCGCTGGGCTACGGCGTCTACGTCGGCGAGGTGGTGGCGCCGCTGCTGCTGATCCTGGGCCTGTACACGCGCGCGGCGGCGCTGATCGTGGTGATCAACATGCTGGTGGCCATCGGCCTGGTGCACATGGGCCAGATCGCGCAGATCAACAAGCAGGGCGGCTGGGAGCTGGAGCTGCAGGGCATGTACCTCTTCGGCGCGCTGGCCGTGGCGCTGCTGGGCGCGGGCCGCCATAGCGTGGGCGGGCTGCACGGGCGCTGGAACTGAGCCGGCGGGGCCGCCGCGCGGCATTAGGCTGGCGGCTCCCTCCTTCTTCCCGCGCCGCCGCGTGCGGCCCTTTCCCGCATGGCCCTGACCGAGCACTACTTCACCCTGAAACAAGCCCACATGGGCTTCGTCTACCTCAGCGGCAGCCTGTTCGCGCTGCGCGGACTGGCGCTGATCGGCGGCTCGCGCTGGGCCATGGCGACGCCGCTGCGCATCACGGCCGTGGCCATCGACACCGCGCTGGTCGCGGCCGCGCTGCTGGTGCTCGCCTCGCTGCAGTTCCAGCCGCTGGCATCGGCCTGGCTGTGGGTGAAGCTGGCGCTGCTGCCGGTGTACGTGGCGCTGGGCACCTTCGTGCTCAAGCGCGCGCGCACCCGCGCCCAGCGCGCGCTGGGGTGGCTGCTGGCGCTGGCGGTGTTCGGGTTCATGATCTCGGTGGCGCGCGCGCACCACCCGCTGGGCTTGTTCCACGCCCTGGCGGGCTGAGACGGGGACGGCGCCAGGCCCTCGCGCCGCGCGGGGGTTCCCACAGGAATGCGGCTTGCCGCCATCGAGGCTCACCTTCCGGAGACGACCGTCATGAACCAATTCCTGAGCAAGCTCTCGCCCAGCATCACCAACATGATCCGGATGGATCACACCCACGTGCTGGCGACCTTCCACCAGTACGAGGTCGACACCCCGCCCAAGACCAAGCAGGCGCTGGCCAAGACGGTGTGCCTGGCGCTGGAGATCCACGCGCAGCTGGAAGAGGAGATCTTCTATCCCGCCATGCGCGAGGCGCAGAGCGACAACGCGGTGCTGGACAAGAGCGTGCCGGAGCATGACGAGATGCGCACGCTGATCGCGCGGCTGCGCACGCTGGACCCGACCGACCCGGAGCACGACCGCGTCTTCATGTCGCTCATGCGCGCGGTGATGCACCACGTGGCCGACGAGGAGACGACGCTGCTGCCGCAGGCCGAGCTGGGCCTGGCCGACCGCCTGGGCGAGCTGGGCGCGAAGATGACCAAGCGCCGCCTGGAGCTGACCGCGCCGCATGCCGGCGAAATCGCCTCCAACACCGTGCGCACCATGCCGGCGAGCTCCATGGCATTGGCCGCCGGCGCGCTGCTGATGGGCGGCTACATGCTCAAGCAGACTTTCCGCAATCGGCGCCACATGGGCTGAAGGCGGATTGCGAGAGCCGTTGAACCGGGCCCGCGCGGGCCCGGTTTTTTTGCGCCTTGGCGCGGCGCAAGGACATCCGTCACGTCCGGCGCGCCGCGCTTGTCAGCGGGCAGGCACGGCTGTTACGAGGGGTACGGGAAGGCTGGAACTCCGGGGCGAATCGGCGGCTGGTCCGCCGATCGGCGCCGGGCTCGATGGGGCTCAATGGCGGCATGGAATCCCACCCTGCCCGCGGCCCGAAACCGGACGGCCGCGCGGCGGGGCACCGTCGAAGGCCCGCCGTGAACGAACTTGCCTACAACCGCCATCTCTTCATCGAAGACCTCGCGCGCCGGCTGAGCGCGCTCGAAACCGGCCAGCGGCGCATGAACGCGCTGGACTACCGCGTGCATGCGCGCATGCTGCGCCACGCGCTGGCGGGCGTGCCGGCCAAGCACCTGCAGGTGCTGACGACCTACGAGGTCGTGTGCGAGGTGCTGGACAACCGCGGCTTCGACGAGAGCGGGCTGCTGCAGAGCGCCGGCGCCCAGGCCCGCGCGCTGCGCGACACCACCGATGGGCTGCTGCGGCGGCTGCAGCGCGGAAACCGCGAGGCGGCTTGAACCGAGGCTGGGTCCCGTTCGCCCTGAGCTTGTCGAAGGGCGGCAACCCAGCCAGGCCGGAGGGCTTCGACAAGCTCAGCCCGAACGGACTGCCAGCCCCTGATTCGCTGTCTTACAGGAACCGCTCCAGCAGCTTCTTGGACGCCTTGTCCAGCGCGAAGCGCTCGGCGCGGAACTGAACGCCGTCGGCGCTGGTGATCAGCAGCAGCCCGTTGGCCAGGCGGCGGATGTCCTCCTCCGCCTTGAGCACGAACTGCGTGCTGCCGCGGTCGGTGCGCACGGTCCAGGTGCTGGGCGTGGCGAAGCCCGAGACCGACACCAGCTGCTCGATGCGCGGCATGAACTCGCGCGCCGCCAGCTCCTCCTCCACCAGCAGCCGCGCAGCGGGCGTGAGCGCGTCCATGCGTTCCACCCAGGCCAGCTCGTGGCCATCCGGGCCCACCAGCGACAGCCCTTCCTGCGGCGCCGCGATCGGGAAGGCACGCACCGGCGTCACGCCCACGTGCTCGCGCCCGTCCGCGCCGGTCAGCACCAGGCGGCCGAAGGCGTTGCGCGAGAGCCGGATGTCCGCGCCGGCGGCGTTCGAGGCATCTAGGTTGCTCATGGATCACACCTCCCCGGTCTGCCGCGCCACGTGCGCCTCGGGCGCGCGCGGCATCTGCGGCTCGGTATCGACGTTGCGCGCCTGCGCCTCGTACAGGCGCCAGTAGGCGCCCTGCTTTTCCATCAGCTCGTCATGCGGACCCACTTCCACCACGCGGCCGCGGTCCATCACCACCAGGCGGTCGGCCTTGCGCAGCGTGGACAGGCGGTGCGCGATGGCGATGGTGGTGCGGCCCTGCACCAGGTTGTCCAGCGCCTTCTGGATCTCGCCCTCGGTTTCCGTGTCCACGCTGGAGGTGGCCTCGTCGAGGATCAGGATGCGCGGGTCGATCAGCAGCGCGCGCGCGATGGAGATGCGCTGGCGCTCGCCGCCGGAGAGGCCCTGGCCGCGCTCGCCCACCATCGAGTCGTAGCCGTGGGGCAGGCGCAGGATGAACTCGTGCGCGTGCGCCGCGCGCGCCGCGGCCACGATCTGCTCGCGCGTGGCGTCGGGGCGGCCATAGGCGATGTTCTCGGCGATGGTGCCGAAGAACAGGAACGGCTCCTGCAGCACCAGCCCGATGTGGCGCCGGTAGTCGGCCACGGCGAAGCGGCGGATGTCGGTGCCGTCCACGCGGATGGAGCCGTCGCTGATGTCGTAGAAGCGGCAGATCAGGTTCACCAGCGTGCTCTTGCCCGAGCCGCTGTGGCCCACCAGGCCGATCATCTCGCCGGGGCGGATGTCGAGGTCCAGCCCGCGGATGACGCTGCGGTTGCCGTAGCGGAAGGTCAGCCCGCGCATCTCGATGCGGCCCTGCACCGAGGGCAGCGGCACCGGGTTGGCCGGATCGGGCACGTTGGAGACGTGGTCCAGGATGTCGAAGATGCGCTTGGCGCCGGCGGCGGCCTTCTGCGTCACCGACACGATGCGGCTCATCGAGTCCAGCCGCGAGTAGAAGCGGCCGATGTAGGCGATGAACGCGGTCAGCACGCCCACCGTGATCTCGTTGCGGCTGATCTGCCAGATGCCGAAGGCCCACACCACCAGCAGCCCGATCTCGGTCAGCAGCGTCACCGTGGGCGTGAACAGGCTCCAGGTCCTGTTGAGCCGGTCGTTGACCTCCAGGTTGTGGCGGTTGGCGTCCTTGAAGCGCTGCGCCTCGCGCGCCTCCTGCGCGAAGGCCTTGACCACGCGGATGCCGGGAATGGTGTCGGCCAGCACGTTGGTGACCTCGGACCAGACGCGGTCGATCTTCTCGAAGCCGGTGCGCAGCCGCTCGCGCACGATGTGGATGAGCCAGCCGATGATGGGCAGCGGCAGCAGCGTCACCAGCGCCAGCCACGGGTTGATGGAGAACAGGATGGCCGCCGTCATGGCGATCATCAGCACGTCGGTGGCGAAGTCCAGCGCGTGCAGCGACAGGAAGACGTTGATGCGGTCCGTCTCCGAGCCGATGCGCGCCAGCAGGTCGCCGGTGCGCTTGCCGCCGAAGTAGTCCAGCGACAGCGTGAGCAGGTGCTCGTAGGTCGTGGTGCGCAGGTCGGCGCCGATGCGCTCGCTCACCAGCGCCAGCAGGTACGTGCGGGCCCAGCTCAGGCCCCAGGCCAGCAGCGCCGACCCCAGCAGCCCGGACAGCAGCAGCATCACCAGCGAGGTGTCGATGGCCTGCCCGTTCTGGAACGGGATCAGCACCCGGTCCATCAGCGGGATGGTCAGGTAGGGCGGCACCAGCGTGGCGGCGGTGGAAGCCAGCGTCAGCAGGAAGCCCAGCAACAGCCGGCCCTGGTACGGGCGGGCGAAGCGCCACAGCCGCAGCAGCACCCAGGTCGAGGTCGGCTTCGGGGTCCTGGCGGCGCCCTCCTCGGCCTCGGCGGCGTCGGAGAGCGCGGCGTCCTCGTCGGCGGCCAGCTGCCCGGCGCGGCGCGCCTGCTGGCGCTCGAAGGCGGCGACGAACTGCTGCGCCGCCGGCCCCTGCGCCAGCGTGAAGCGCCACAGCGCCAGGCGCCGGTGCGCGTCCACCAGCTCCAGCGTGCCCACGCCGGCGTGGTCGCTCAGGCGCAGCGCCATGTCCCGGGT